>JANOJO010000666.1:0-3545 GCA_031418795.1 Bacteroidota bacterium
CTGGATATTACCTCAAGAGTATTCCACGAACAACTTTTGTTGCTTGGTATCCCTTCAGAATTTTCTTTTGTGTGGTTACCTGATGTGGAGAAAGAAAAACATTTATTCTGGGCTACCTGGCATGAAGAAAAAAACGGCTCCGATGTTTTACAAAGCAAATCAGCAACCTACGATCTCGACAGAACAGAGCCTTATACAGCAGAATGTTTTAGAGCATGGGAAAGCGGTGAACCGGTTCATGTCTATCCGGTAGCACCTGCCGAAGTCAAAAACTTTTTTGATATCTGGAGCGAAATAATGGGTGCTGCTAAAAAACTGAAACCTGAATTTTTTCCAGAAGGACTTTATTATGAAGAAGCCTACATGAAATATGGTTGTTTCGGTATTGTGATGAGAAGGGTACTTACCGGGGATGAAAAGAAAATTCTTCTTCGTTTTACTATTGAATTTGAAAGAACCTATACCCGTTTCCTCGATTTGCAAAAAGCAGAGGCTCAAACAAGAGAAGCAAAGATTGAAGCTGCATTGGAAAAAGTACGTTCAAGAACGATGGGTATGCAGCAAAGCCATGAGTTGGGTGATGTAGCCACTGTTTTATTCAAAGAATTGAATCAGCTGGTAAAAAATTTGTGGACCTGTGGTTTTGTTTTATGTGAAAAGGACCGGGGAGAAGATGAATGGTGGCTGAGCACCGGTGATGGATTTATTCCTGCATTTTATTTGCCCAATACAGGCGATGCCACTCATGCAAACATATATGATGCATGGAAAAAAGGTAAAACCTATCATACCGAACAATTAGCAGGGGAAGCATTACAGGAACATTATGACTGGCTGATGAATATTCCAGTGTCGAAAAATATTTTTGACGAAATGAAAGCTGCCGGTAATTCATTACCTATCTGGCAAAAATTACACTGTGCATATTTTTCTTATGGTTATCTGGTAATGATCACACAGGTGCCATGTTCCGAAGAACAGATATTTAAACGCTTTGCCCAGGTATTCGACCAAACCTACACCCGTTTTCTTGATCTGCAAAAAGCCGAAGCACAGGCAAGAGAAGCACAGATTGAAGCCTCGCTGGAAAGAGTAAGGTCTAAGGCAATGGCCATGCAGAAAAGTGAAGACCTTGCAAATGCAGTGGGAATAGTGTTTGAAGAATTAGATAAGCTTAACCTTGGCATGTTGCGTTGCGGAATAGGTATTCTTAATAAAGAAAAAAGATGCGCTGAAGTATGGACAACAACAAAATCTGAGAATAATACAGTGGTACAGGTATCGGGCGATGAGTCCATGGATGTTCACCCTTTATTGCAGGGGGCATTTGAAGCATGGCTGATTCATGAAGATCATAGTTATGTTTTAAAAGGAGATGACCTGAACGATTATTACAAAGCACTCATTGATGAGGATTTCAGGCTGCCCGATTCCCAATCATTGATAGCAGGAACGGAAGGGTTAACACAATATTATTATAATGCCGTATTCTCAGCAGGCGGTTTGTTTGCATTCAGGGAAACAGAATTTCCGGAGGAGGCAAAAATTGTAATTAGACGTTTTGCTGATGTTTTTAATCTTACCTATACCCGTTTCAATGATCTGAAAAAAGCGGAAGCACAGGCTAAAGAAGCAAGAATAGAAACAGCACTGGAACGTGTAAGGAGCCGCACACTGGCCATGCAAAAAAGTGATGAATTGCAAGAAACATCTTTGGTTCTTTTTCAACAGTTAAAAGATTTAGGAGAACCTGCAGAGCAGTGTACCATTGGGATTGTGAACGAAGCAGAAGGTTTGGTAGAGATAACTGCAACCCTTCATGGAAACAAAATGCAGCAAACATTCCGGCACAACATTGATGAGCCTTTTGTGATGAGTAAAATATTTAAAGGCTGGAAAGATCAGCAAAGATCACTCGTACTGCAACTGAAAGAAAAAGAACTACAGAAGTATAATCAATACCGGAATGAGTTGGTAGGTACAGAAATGTTTCCCACAAAACTGCTTCCTGGTGACCGCCGGATAATTCATGTAGCATATTTTTCCAAAGGAATGCTGGCATTCTCAACCAATGAGCCCCGTCCGGCAGTTTCACTTCAATTATTAGAAAGATTTGCTTCTGTATTTGACCAAACCTATACCCGTTTCCTTGATCTGCAAAAAGCTGAAGCCCAATCAAGAGAAGCGCAAATAGAACTGGCATTGGAAAGAGTGAGGGCAAGAACCATGGCCATGCAGCGAAGCGATGAATTAGCTGAAACCGCAGCAGTATTATTTCAGCAGTTTAAAGATCTGGGGCAAAACGCTATCCAGATCACGATTGGTGTAATGAACGAAGCCAAAAAACAGATTGAATTACAGGTAACGGATTGGAAAGGCGGTGGCGAAAAGATCAACCGTATTTTCAACGTAAGTATGGATGAACCAACGGTAGGCAATAAAATGTATACTGCCTGGAAAGCAAAACAAAAATCCACCGTGATTGATCTTACAGGAAAAGAGCTGCAGGACTGGATTGCATACCGTAATGCCCTCAGTGGCGTTGCCGATACCAATGTGAATGTAGATAAAAGACGTGTTATAAGTTTTGGCTTTTTTTCAAGAGGCCTTGTATCCATTTCTACTCCTGAATTATGCCCGCCGGAAACCATTACGCTGTTAGAAAGATTTGCAGCAGTGTTCGATGGCACTTACACCCGTTTTCTTGATCTTCAAAAAGCAGAGGCGCAGACAAGAGAAGGTCAAATAGAATTAGCACTGGAAAGAGTCCGTTCAAGAGCCATGGCCATGCAAAGTTCCGGTGAATTATCGGAATTGGTTGACACCCTTTTTAAAGAACTGACAAAACTTGATTTTGCACTCAACTGGTGTATCATCAATTTAATTGATCTTGATACCTTATCCAATACAGTTTGGGCGGCAAATCCTGATATTAATAAGGCGCCGGATTCCTATCATATGAAGTTTGAAGATTATCCATTTCACGACGCCATGATGAAGGGCTACCAGGAAAGGAAAACAAAATTTATTTATGTCGTTGAGGGAGATGAAAAAAAGATTTATGACGAATACTTATTTAAAGACACAGAATTCAGGAGAGTGCCGGAAGAAGCACAAGCTGCTTCAAGAGCCATGGAAAAATATGTTTGTTCTTTTAGCTTCAGCAATTTCGGGGGGCTTCAAACTGTCGGCTCAGAGCCCTTGTCAGATGCCAACCTCGATATATTGAGCCGTTTTGGAAAAGTATTCGATCTTACCTACACCCGTTTCAATGATCTGAAACAGGCAGAACAATTAGCAAGACAGGCACAAATTGATTTAGAGAATCTAATTGCAGCAAAGAAAAAAACAGATGATGCATTGACTGAACTGAAAGCCACACAAACACAATTGATCCAATCTGAAAAAATGGCCAGCCTCGGAGAACTCACTGCCGGCAGTGCCCATGAAATTCAAAACCCGCTGAACTTCGTCAATAATTTTTCTGAAGTAAGTACAGAGTTGGTGGATGAAATGAATGAAGAAATTGCAAAAGGCAATGAACA
>JANOJO010000667.1:0-3941 GCA_031418795.1 Bacteroidota bacterium
GTGAGTTATTAAAATATGTTACCGTTTCGCTTCCATTGAGTTTCAGATTTTTTTCATCTAATTCACATTTGATGTCGTAATCAACACGCTGCTGCCAATACTTGGGGCCGGGAGCGCCGCTTGCAGTACGGTATTCGTTTGGCGTGGCGAGTACAGCGCCTAACTGTTCAAACTTATTGCCATGATTGCTGCCGGCATTGTTGCTGATGTTTTGCGCAGTAACAGTTGATGCAATACAAATCATTAATAGAAAAGGAATGAAATTTTTCATGTTGTTATTATTTATAAAAATTAAAACGCTTTTTTCTCCATCGCCTTCTGCATCGGATTTATTCCCGGTGCAGGCGTTACTCCCTGTTTTTGCTTAAATACTTTGAACTTACTAGGTTCTTTTATATTGCCATAAGTATTGTTGGTTTCATCCACATCGGCTGTTTCTTTGTAAGGATCTAATTTTACAGAAGCCACTTCTTTGTCTTTCACAAAAGTTTTAATCACTTTCTTTTCATTTTTACGCCATACCTGTGCCGGTATTCTTTCTATTTCTTTTGTACCGTCTTTATATGTCCACTCAAGTATGATGGGCATTACTAATCCACCTTTATTGCTAAAAGTAATTTCATACATATTTTTATCAGCATATTTCTGCCGGCCTTCTTCATCCAATGCTTCTGTTTGTGCTTTTACAGTTACAGGATATTTTGTACTATCATATTTCTGTATATCCCGGTCGTACTCCCAGTAAAAATCACGCAGCGATTTATCTTTGTCAGTTTCAAATACAATACTCTTGTCAGTTCTGTTCCTGATTTTTGAAATGTCTTCAAAAGCATTTACTGATGGCTTTGGCAAACTTCTCATTTCTACCCTGTCTTCTAACTGTGCAGGCACAGCTGTTACATCGGCCTTTGCATGTTTTACTGTATCAATAGAAATATCACAGGCATCAGTACCAAAAAACCATCCTCTCCAAAACCAATCGAGGTCTTCGCCGGTTGCATCTTCTATTGTGCGGAAAAAATCAGCAGGGGAAGGATGTTTGAAAGCCCAGCGTTTTGAATATTCACGAAAAGCATTATCAAATAATTCGCGGCCAACAATTGTTTCCCGTAAAATATTTAAACCCGTTGCAACTTTGTTATAAGCATTAGGGCCAAACATATTGATGTTTTCAGAATTGGTCATGATAGGTTCTAATTGATCCTTCGGCAATTTCATATAATCAGTAATTGTAAAAGGCGGGCCGCCATTGGAAGGAAATTTATTATCCCACAATTCCTGGGTGAGGTATTGCACGTAAGAATTCAATCCTTCATCCATCCATGTCCACTGGCGTTCATCGCTGTTAATAATCATTGGAAAAAATGTATGGCCTACTTCATGAATGATAACAAGTATGGCAGCAATTTTTGAACCTTCAGTATAGCTGCCATCTTTTTCTGCCCGGCCGGGGTTAAAAGAAATCATCGGGTACTCCATTCCCTGGTTGCCTTCCACACTTATTGCAACAGGGTATGGATAAGGGATAGAAAATTCAGAATAAGTTTTTATGGTATGTGCCACCGCCTTTGTAGAAAATTTGCTATAAATTGGATAAGCTTCTTTTGCATAATAACTCATGCTCATTACTTTTTTACCCATCACATCTGTCTGCACCGCATCCCATACAAATCTTCTGGAACTTGTCCATGCAAAATCACGAACATTGTCTGCTTTATAAATCCAGGTTTTCTTTGCTTTGCTTTTTCCACCGGATCCTGCGGCAGATTGTTTGGATGCATTCAATGCTTCATCAAGAGTTACAATCTGTACAGGCTCCGTTGCTGTTTTTGCTTTGTTCCACCTTGTCATTTGTATGGGCGATAATGTTTGAGCATAATTCTGACATTCACCCGTAGCGCCTACAATATGATCGGCGGGTACGGTCATCTGCACTTTAAAATTTCCAAAGCTTAATGTAAATTCTCCTGTACCGGTGAACTGATGATTTTGCCAGCCAATTTCATCACCATACTTGCACATGCGTGGGTACCACTGTGTCATTGTATAATTGTTATTGCCATCTTCAGGAAAATTTTCATATCCACCTCTTGCACCGCCAAAGCGTAAGAATTCGCCGCGGTTCGCAAGATTATAATTCCAGCTTAGATTAAAAACAAATTTCTGCCCGGGTTTTAATGGAGCTGGCAAATCCACTTTCATCATTGTTTTATTAATTACATAGTTCAGCGACTTACCCAATGCATCGGTTAGTTTAGTAATGTTGAATCCATATCCGTTATCAGATCTTTTTTCAATTGCCCTGTCCAGTTGTTTGTCAGTTGCCTGTGCAGCCATGGGATTACTGGTTTGATAGTCGGCATTGTTTTTTGTGCTGTGCTGGTTTTCGTCAAGTTGAAGCCATAAATAAGTAAGCACATCGGGGCTATTATTAAAATAGGTGATCGTTTCTGATCCTGTCAGTTTATTATTTGCTTCGTCCAATTCGCATTTTATGTCATAGTCGGCACGCATCTGCCAATACTTAGTACCTGGTGCGCCACTGGCAGTGCGGTATTCATTTGGAGTAGGCAGTATAGTACCCAACTGCTCAAATTTATTGGCATGGTTACTTACTGCATTGTTCTGTATGTTTTGCGCCAGCAAAATATTGACTGTTGCAAAACAGACGCTGAGAAATAAAATGATTCTTTTCATATTGATTTGTTTATTGATATTGTTAACTAAGTATATAAAAAACATTTTTTAATATTTTCTTTCACTAATGGGCTAAAGCCCAAAAGGATCGGGTTTTTGATTTGTAACCCCAGCTTTAAAGCTGGGGGTTATTGAGATACATTGTCTCAATGGGCTTTAGCCCAACAAAAGTTTTTTTCTATGGCCATCTTTCAATTGCTGTTACTAACGCAATACTGAATGCACATGCCGATGCAAATATTACCCAATCCCTTCTACCGGCTTTAAAAATATTAAGAACTAAAAAAGCCAAACACAAGACTATTGACACCACTATTATTTGTCCGGCTTCCAGGCCCAGGTTAAATCCAAACAATCCCCAACCCAAACTCTGATCACTTGCCAATGCCATGCGGATATTATTTGCAAAACCCAATCCGTGAATCAATCCAAAGAACAAGGCAAGAAAATAATTGATACGGATGCTTTTTGCTGTAAATTTTTTTTGAAACAAATTGGTAATTGCGGTAAAAACAATGGTACAAGGAATTAAAAACTCCACCCAACGGCTGCTGATTGTTACTATTTCTTTTACACTCAAAAATAAAGTAAGCGAATGCCCGATGGTAAATGCTGTAACTAAAACAAGTACCTGCTTCCAGTCTTTAATAATATAAATGGCTGCCAATGCTAAAATAAAAAGCTGGTGATCCAGCGCAGCTCTGCTGATGATATGTTCCCATCCAAACCTGAAATAAAATGAAAAATCACTCATACTCTTTGAAGCCGGCTCCGCCATCCAAATAATTTTAACAGCCTTCCTTAACCGGGCATCAAAATAAAGCAGACTTTTGTTAAAGAAAAAATTATTTGCTTAATGGTAATATTGCTCAATAAATGGTGGCTGGCTCCGGTACTTAGCCTTGGTTTATTTATAAAAACCGGGAATGCAAAGATTTCAGAAAAAAATAAAGCCATCCATCCAATACATATCAGCACATTGGAAATAGAACATAATGCAACTGATAAAAACCTGGAGATAACCTGTAAAATTTTCTGGGATGATTTTGAAACCATACTTACAAAGAACAATAAGAATGGAAGAGTTGATTTGACGAGTGAAAAAAATCTTGCCGGTAATAATAAACTTGTTTCTTCATACATCAGCAATCACCTTCATCTCACTATTGATGATAAACCCGTAGCATTAATTTTTGTAGGTTTTGAAAAAGAAGATGCGGTGATTTATTCTTACCTGGAAGTAA
>JANOJO010000668.1:0-10957 GCA_031418795.1 Bacteroidota bacterium
GTTGGTGGTTATAACTCCTCCAACACGTCACACCTTGTAGAACTTTGTGAAGAAAAGCTGTCAACTTATTTTATCAATGGCGAAGAAAAAATAATTTCATCCAAAGAAATACTTCATTTCAATTTTCATAATAAAAAAGAAATCCGGACCATTGATTTTTTACCAGAAGCAAAACCTGTGAAAATTCTTATCACCAGTGGAGCATCCTGCCCCGATGCTTTGGTGGAGGGAGTGATAAAAAAGCTGGCGGATTTTTATCCTGTTCAACTAACAACCGAAGAATTAATTGGAAAATTTTAAAATCTCAAAATTTCTCAATTACACTTTCCAAAATCCTTACTCAAAGTGATTATTTATACAACAACTCATAATACTCATGTACCATCCTGTTGCTGTCAAACTGGAATCGTACATCCTTCATTCCATTTTTTACAACAGAACGCCATGTATCGCTGCCTTCATAGTACAGAGGCAAAATTTCATTCTCTAATATTTCATACAGTTTATTCAGATCGTATTCATCCTGTTCATGTGTTACCATATTTGCATAATCAGCTTTGGGAATTACGAATCCATTGTGTCCATGATTGATGAACTCTGGTATCCATCCGTCATCTGTAGAAAAATTTACTGCCCCATTCATAGCTGCAGTCATACCACTGGTGCCGGATGCTTCTCTTGGCACTCTTGGATTATTCAACCAAACATCTGCAGCCTGTTTCATTCTTTTTGAAAGTCCAAGTTCATACCCAATCAACACAGCTACGTTTGAATATTTTTTACTCAGGTGAACAAGTGTATTAAATTCTGAAATGGCCGGGTAATCTACCGGGTATGGTTTACCAGCCCAGATGATTTGTATAGGATATTTTGAATTGGCAAGTATTTTTTCAAACCGATCTTCATCTGTTGTAATTAACCCGGCTCTTTTATATCCTGCAAAACGCCTTGCCCAAACAAGTGTAAAAACATTTGGATCAAAAATTTTTCCTGTTTGATCCGCCACTATTTCAAAAGCCCTTTTCTTCAAATATTTCTTTCTGTCATCAAATGACCAGTCATTACCTTCTTCCATAAACTTGTACAATTGCTTATCACTCCAGTACCGCCAGTTTTGAGCATTCGTTATAGAAATGATCGGGCAAATGTTGTCGAATTTTTTCCACATTTCCCTTGACACCTCACCATGCAATTGCGAAACACCGTTCGCAAGTTTTGCAAACCGCAGAGCCACCAGCGAATGATTGAAACTGTCTTCTTTATTGCCGGTAAGTTTTTTTACTTCATCAACCGTGAGTCCGCAGAAATAACTCATTTTATGACAGAGATAAATATCATGTTTTTCATTGCCCGCTTCTTCAGGAGTATGTGTTGTAAATACCAACCGCTTTTTTACTTCGTCAAGATTGTTATTGTATTTGTTGTATAAATAAAATGCAGCAGACAATCCATGCGCTTCATTCAAATGATAACGATCAGCATTAAAACCAATTTCATCAAGTAATTTGGCTCCACCAACACCCAGTAAAATAAACTGCGCCACTTTGGTTGCCACGTTTGCATCATACAGGCGGTGAGAAATTGTTTGAGAAACATAATCGTTTTCCGGCAAATCAGTGCTTAATAAAAAAAGAGGTGCAGTTTTAAAAACTTCCGGATCCAGATACCAGACCTTTACCCAAACCGGATGTTCATGTACAGTGATTTGAAATTTAATACCGGTGTCTTTCAAAAAACTATATTGCTTTTCCATCCAGGTTACCTGCAATGTTTGATCCTGGTTACGGGCCTGATCATAATATCCGTATTTCCATAAAATGCCGATGCCAATCATATTTTGTTTCAATTCATAAGCGCTGCGCAAATGTGAGCCGGAAAGATATCCTAATCCGCCACTGTAAATTTTAAGCGGCTGGTGCGTGGCAAACTCCATGGAAAAATATGCGGCTTTCTTTGCATAGCGTTCATCAAACGGGTACGGTACTTTAAAATGTCTGAAATTCATATTGGGTGGTATTTTTACAAGGGCGCAATTTAAATGTAATTGACCAGAACGGTCGTAATATTAGTGTTGCCTGAAGATTAATTATTAACAAACGGGGAAAATTAATTGCAGCAAACGATTGCAACGAACATTTATTTGGAAATTATTTTCTCTTCAATATTTTCTTTATCTCTTTTTTACGGGGATATTTTTCTTCAAAATAACATTTTATCCCGCGGTGAGCTCCGCATGGTTCCATTTCTTTTATTGATACAGATGCAGCAGTAAAAATTAATTGCAGCACACATCCATCACCGGCCTGCCGGTAAACAGCTATATTGGTTTTGGTAAAAGATGCAGTGCCTTTCAACTCGCCTGTACATTCGCCGTTATTCTTATCGAAATGAATAAAGAAATTTATATTTCCTGCTTTGTTTCCATCCCGGATAGAAACGATATTCATTTTATCTTTTACATAATCTGCCGAAAATTTATTTTTTCTTCCCAAAGTATCAATCGGGTTTATCACTTCCCGCACCCGGTCGTCCAATGCATCTGTCATAATTAGAATAAATTGTTTTACATCTGCATTGAAAACATATACTTCCCTTCCCTCACCTGTGCTGCCATCGGTTTTTTTTATGTAAGTGGTTTTGTAAATAGAATAGCGCCTGTCCAA
Source organism: Bacteroidota bacterium (assembly GCA_031418795.1). GTDB lineage: Bacteria > Bacteroidota > Bacteroidia > Chitinophagales > Chitinophagaceae > VBAS01. The sequence goes on from JANOJO010000668.1 coordinate 2,664, forward strand.
CCCACTTACCTGTGTAGTGGAAGTATGGCCATCATTTTTCAATAAAGGCATTGCTGCAATGAAATTATTTTTTGTATCAAAACATAAAATGAAAATTACTTTTTTATCTGCCTGCATGGCTTTTACAAATAAATAAGTTTCCTGTTTTTCCACTTCCACCCGCTTCAGCATGTAAATTTTTGGTTTTACATTTTTCCCAAATTCTTTTTTAAGAACTGTATCAGGTACAAACTGAGTAAAGATTTTATAGCTTACCAGCAGGGAATCTTTTTCCTTTTTTGCCAGCATGCTGTCTGCCCACTCAAAACCGGGTTTCACCAGTTCAAATGAATTAATAAAATCTGAAATCTCCACCGGCTCATCCCCGGTCAGCGATGGCTTTTTCTTTTCGGCACAGGATGAAAGCAATACTAAGATTGAAGAAATAATAAAAAGGCTTTTAAACATATTATCAGAATTCAATGCCGAATATAAATCTTTCCCCGCCGTTATTTACAGAAGTCTGACTATTATTTTATGCTCCCGCAAAAGCCCGGAAGGATTACTATACCTGTACCCGGATTTTATCCGGGTTGATTACTTCTGCAGTTTCTATCTCTCCCCTGCAGGGGTGAATATAAATAAACCCTTTAAAATATTTTGGCAAAATAAAAATTAATTTTTAGGTTTGTCTAAATTTATTTTTAGACATGGTAAAATATTCTGCCAGCGAAGAGAATTACATCAAAGCCATTTATCATTTGCAACATGAAGATGGCAATGTAACCACCAATGAACTGGCCGGCAGGCTGAATACAAAAGCAGCATCAGTAACAGACATGATGAAGAAATTAAAAATCCGCAAGCTTGTGCATTACCAGCCTTACCAGGGGTTCCGCTTATCTGCAGAAGGAAACAAAATTGCCCTGGGTATTATCCGCCGCCACCGCCTGTGGGAATTTTTTTTGGCAGAAAAATTAAAATTCAACTGGGATGAAGTGCATGAGGTGGCCGAACACCTTGAACATGTGAGCAGCAAAAAACTTATTGACAAACTGGATGAGTTTCTTGATTTTCCAAAATTTGATCCGCATGGCGATCCCATTCCCGATACAAATGGTAAAATGGAAAAAAATATACAACTGAGTTTATCAGCATGGCCATTACACAAACCGGCTACCGTGTGCCAGGTCATCAATCAATCGGCTGAACTTTTGGATCTGCTTCAGCACAAAAAAATAAATATCGGCACCCGGCTGCAGGTGAAAAAGAAATTTGGCTACGATGAATCTGTGGAAATTAAAATTCAGAAACAAGCGCCAATTACAATCAGCGGGCAATTAGCAAAAAATATTTTTGTAAATCATGGATCAGCAAACGCATAATTATTCTTCGCTTAGCGAAGTACACCAGTCAGTAGATACTACCAGCAGCCGCAGACCGGGCTGGAGAAAAATTCTTGCCTTCTTCGGGCCGGCATATATGGTAAGTGTTGGCTATATGGATCCGGGCAATTGGGCTACAGATTTAGCAGGCGGCAGCCAGTTTGGTTATAAACTCATTTGGGTTTTATTGATGAGTAATCTTATGGCGTTGTTATTACAAAGTTTATCAGCAAGGTTAGGAATAGTAAGAGGCCGTGACCTTGCTCAGGCAAACCGGGAAACATATCCACGGTATCTCAATTATGTATTATACGGACTTGCCGAAATTGCTATTGTCGCCACTGATCTTGCAGAAATACTGGGTATGGCTATTGGCATACAACTGCTCACCGGACTTCCATTAATTTATGGCGTTTCAATCACGGTACTTGATACGTTTCTATTTTTATTGCTGCTACGGCTTGGCATCCGGAAAATGGAAGCATTTATAATCGGGCTTATTGCTATAATAGGTTTTTCCTTTCTTACAGTAATAATAATGGCAAAACCAGATTTGAATGAGGTGGCCGGCGGGTTTATTCCATCTATACCCAGCCAAACCGCTTTGTATATTGCTATTGGCATTATTGGCGCCACTGTTATGCCACATAATCTTTATTTGCATTCAGCGCTGGTACAAACCCGGAAATTCAAAAAAGATGTGCCGGGGATTAAAAAAGCATTGAAATTAAATTTCATTGACAGCGCCATAGCATTGAACCTTGCCTTCTTTGTAAATGCCGCCATACTGGTACTGGCGGCTACTGTTTTTTATAAAACCGGGCGAACCGATGTGGCTGAATTAAAAGTGGCACATGAATTATTGGAGCCGATGCTGGGTTCGGGCCTTGCACCTCTACTTTTTGCAGTTGCCCTGATTGCCTCTGGACAAAGCTCTACCATTACCGGAACGCTTGCCGGGCAGATTGTAATGGAAGGTTACCTGCGCCTGCGCATAAGCCCCTGGGTGCGGCGATTAATGACAAGGCTACTTGCAGTCATTCCCACAATAATTGTAATACTTATCAATGGTGAAGAAAATATTGACAGCCTGCTGGTGCTTAGCCAGGTAATTCTTAGCTTACAATTAGGTTTTGCCATTATTCCGCTTATCCATTTTACCAGTGACAAAAAAACAATGGGAAAATTTGCCATCAAACCACTTATAATAATCATTGCTTCCATCGTTACTGTTATTCTTGTTTACCTGAATATTCGTATGGTGTCGGAGCAGGCAACAGAATTTTTCGCCAGTTCTGAAAATACATTCTGGAAAGTTGTCATCATAGTTGCGGGATTACTTTTTATATCGCTATTGATTGTTACTTTTTTGTATCCCTTATTTGGCAAAAAACAAAAACCTGTTCTTTTGCAGTTGCATGCGGAAGCCGGCGAACTGGAGCCTGTTCCTGCACCTGCATTTAATAATATTGCTGTGGCGCTTGATTTCTCTGAAAAAGATTCAAAACTTATTGCGTATGCGTTGGGCCAGGGAAATAAAACCTCAAGCTATGTGCTGATACATGTAGTAGAAAGTGCAGCAGCAAGAATGTTCGGCAATGAAAGTGATGATATGGAATCAAGAAAAGACCAGGAACGCTTGGATAATTATGTACTGCAGCTAAATGCCAAAGGTTACAAGGCCGCTGGTATTCTTGGTTTCAAAAGCAGGTCGAAAGAAATAATAAGAATTGTGAATGATGAGAAAGCTGATATGCTGGTCATCGGGGCCCACCGCCACGCAGGTATAAAAGATTTGATTTATGGAGAAACGGTGAATACAGTAAGACATGAACTTAAGATACCGGTTCTGATTGTAAATTTATAAACCTTCAATATGGAAGAAAAAATAAGAATATTATGTATCGCCAGTTTTATCATCATTGGCTTGTCGCATATTCTGCAGCCAAAAGCATGGATTGCTTTTTTCAAGTTGCTAATCAGGCAACATTATACTGGAGCATTTATTAATGGCTTTATAACGTTGCCAATAGCCACCCTGATCATTTCTTTTCATAATGTATGGACAGGTATTCCTGTTTTGCTTACTGTGATGGGCTGGGCTTACATACTGAAAGCAACTATTGCTTTTTGCTTTCCTGCCTGGAGCCTGCGTGGCATGAAAAGAGTAGAACGAAACAATGTAAATGAATTCAGAATTGGAGGAGTAATTCTTTTGATAATAGCATTTGTATTATCTGCTTCATTTTTTCTTTAATGTATTTTCAGTCCGGAAAATGATTTAAAGAATTGATTAAGTACAATTAAATAAACAGATGATTAACTTTCTATCAGCGCCAGGCTTCTTGAATATTCTTTTATCAAATGCTTGAAGCGGCTGAAGGTTTCGGGCTTTATATTTAAATAAGAAGCAAGAAATTTTTGTGGTACCCGTTGCATTAAATCTGAGTGGCGTGTAACAAATCTCAAAAATCTTTCTCTTGGTGTAAGCATTAACATCTGAGTTTGCCAGCGGTCTTTCAGCACCATGGAAGCGGTAACCACCAGCCGGCCTAAATGCTCCATTTTAATTGAAGCTGCATAAGCATTTTCAAGGTCATCGTAAGTAATGGATTGCAGAATAGTTGGTTCAATGCTTTCTACATAATACTCAGAAATAGTACGGCTGTGAAAAGATTCCTGAGCATGTATGATGTGGCCTTCAAAAGAAATTTGCGTATTGATTTCATCCGTTCCTCTCAAAAAATATTTCCGGGCCAATCCTTTAGTAATAAAATTGAAATAGTTTTCCACCACACCTGCCTCTGTAATTATTGCTTTTTTTTCAAAGCTTCTGGTTGTTATATATGGAACTAAATATTCGTTGTATTCGTCCTGTGTGAACGGAATATACTTATTGAGGAAAGCGAAAAAAGTTTTTTCAGAATCCATAAGCCTTAATTATTTGTAAGATAGGAAAATAATTGATGCAAGTCAAGGTTTTTTTCTACTGTTACTTCTTTAGTTTAACCAAATGCTTTAGCCTGCTGAAAGTTTCTGGTTTTATATTAAGATAAGAAGCAAGATATTTTTGCGGCACCCGCTGCAGCATGTGCGGATGATGATGCAGATAATCTAAAAAACGCTGACGCATGGGCTTCGAAAGACGATTGTACCTGTGCTCATCTTTTTTTATATACATGCCGGTAAGAATAAGCCTGCCCAACCTTTCGCCCTGCGGATATTTATCCAATGCTTCTTCCATTTTATCATGGCGGATGGAAACAAGTACTGTTGGCTCCAGTGTTTCCAAAACAACCGTCGAAGCTGTGCGGGTAAGAAATGAAATCTCTGAATGAATAACATGACCTTCAGTTGCCAACTGCAGAATCCGGTGTATTTTTTTAACCCGAACATATTTTATCACTAACCCTTTTACCACCATGTTCAGGTAATTATCCACTTCGCCTTCCTGTACAATGATTGTTTTTTTATCAAACTTTCTGAATTCGCAATACTGCATCAGTCCAAGCAGTTCTTCATTGGTAAGTGTCATAAACCGCTGAAGGTATTTGGCTACAAATTCAAAAAAAGAAGGATTAATATCTTTGGGTAAGCTGTACAATTTATTTTTTCACATTTGGTTTTAACCGGCTGAACGTTTCCGGTTTTATATTTAAAAAAGAAGCAAGGTGTTTTTGCGGTACCCTTTTTACCAGATCAGCATTTTCTTCCATAAATTTTTTCAACCTGTCTGTTGTAGAAAGCCTGATATTATCAAGCAACTGATACTCCTGCACCAGGAAATAATTAGTTATCATCAACCGGCCAATCCGTTCCCATTTTTTTCCACTGAGGTACAGGTTCTCTAATTTTTGTTTTGAAATAACAAGTGCAGTTACAGGCTCCATCGTTTCTACAATATATTTTGAAGGCGCCCCGGAAAAAAAAGATGCAGCAGAACCAATCAACCCTCCTTCTTTTACAATATGGGTGATGACTTCTTGTTTCCCTTTGAAAAAAAACTTGCGGGTAAGGCCAGACATAATGTAGTACATGTTCATCTCCACATCGCCAATATCACACAAGCGAATTTTTTTTTCGTACTGACGAATTTCCACTAAGCCTATCAGTTCTTCAATATCCTGCGAAGAAACCGAAGCGTACCGGTTAAAGAGTTCAAGCAATCCTTCTTTCATGATGAAGAAAAATATTTTAATCAGAGCCTGCTACTAATCAACCGCAAAGGAAACCAAACCTGTGATGAAAACAAGAAAGATTTATAAATATTACAATCCGGCGACTTTGTATGATTGCAGTTTTCCAGTAGGTTTGCTCCAAATCAACTTCAGTAAAAGAATTACCGGAGCAAATTTTATTAAACCAAACTGACTATCAGGATGAAGCAACCATTTATTTTTTTGAACCACATAGGCACATAGAAACATAGGTTTTCACATAGAAATCTATGTGTTTACTTCTATTGTGTGCTATGTGCCTATGTGGTTCCATTACAAGGTTGTAAAATGAGGACAGTCACATAAAACAATTACAATGGTAAATAAAATCAAAGTAGCAAATCCCGTGGTGGAACTCGATGGCGATGAAATGACACGCATCATCTGGAAGTTTATTAAAGAAAAACTTATACTCCCCTATCTTGATATTGATATAAAATATTATGACCTGGGTGTGGAGTACCGCGACCAGACCAATGACCAGGTAACGGTGGATGCGGCCAATGCAATAAAAGAATTTGGTGTTGGAATAAAATGCGCCACCATCACACCCGATGAACAAAGAGTGGAAGAATTTAAATTGAAACAAATGTGGAAAAGCCCCAATGGCACTATCCGCAATATACTTGACGGCACTGTTTTTCGTGAGCCGATTGTTATCAGCAATATTCCAAGACTGGTTACCAACTGGACTGCACCAATCATTGTAGGCCGTCATGCTTTTGGAGATCAGTACCGTGCTACTGATACTGTAATAAAAGGAAAAGGAAAATTGACGATGACTTTTACACCCGAAGGAGGTGGTGAACCACAGGTATTTGAAGTGTTCAACTTTAAAGGTGATGGTGTGGCCATGAGTATGTACAATACGGATGAAAGTATCAGCGGCTTTGCAAGAAGTTGTTTTAATATGGCGCTAAGTAAAAAATGGCCGCTTTATCTTTCAACAAAAAATACGATACTGAAAAAATATGATGGCCGCTTCAAAGATATCTTTGAAGAAATTTTTCAGAAAGAATTTAAAACACAGTTTGATGCAGCCGGCATTGTGTATGAACACCGGCTGATTGATGATATGGTGGCAAGTGCTTTAAAATGGAACGGCAATTTTGTATGGGCCTGTAAAAATTATGATGGTGATGTACAAAGTGATACAGTAGCACAGGGCTTTGGTTCTTTAGGTTTGATGACATCTGTACTTGTAACTCCTGATGGTAAAACTATGGAAGCAGAAGCAGCACATGGCACTGTTACCCGACATTATCGTGAACACCAGAAAGGCAAACCAACATCCACCAATCCTATTGCATCCATCTTTGCATGGACAAGAGGACTTGCTTTCCGTGGTAAATTAGATGGCAACGAACCTTTGATAAAATTTGCTGATGCACTGGAAGCAGTATGTATAGAAACAGTGGAAGAAGGTAAAATGACAAAAGACCTTGCCATTTGTGTGCATGGCAATAAAGTAAATCATGGCGAGCATTATTTATATACCGAAGAATTTTTAGATGCGATTGATGATAATCTTAAGAAGAAATTGGGATAAGATTATTTGAAATTTTTTTTTGAAAATCCCGGCTTGATGAGACCTGGATTTTTTTTGTATACAAAAGTTTACTAAACATTTGTAAACGGGTTTTGAAAATTTGTACCTGCCTGCTGGCAGGAGGTTGACGCAACTACAATACAAAATGCATAACACTAAAACATTGTTTTTCAAGACTAATATTTTTTGTTCCTTGCGTCTTATATCATAAATTAGAGTGTTGGCAATTCAAAAGACTGACCTTTACGACAGAATAGCAATGACAGAAGATTTGGTTATAAAACATTTTGAGGACTTTATTCCTTTAACCAGGGAAGAGAAGACTTTATTGCGAGGGAAATTTTTTCAGCAGACAGTAAAACGGAAACAAAAAATATTAACAGAAGGTTCTTTGTGCAAACATTATACGTTTATCGTTTCAGGTTGCTTTAAAATGTATGGCATTGACGACAAAGGCTACGAGCATAATATTCAGTTTGCTGCAGAGAACGACTGGATTGCGGACATTGGCAGCTCTCATACAAACAAACCAAGCAGCCTTCATATTGAAGCATTAGAAGATTCTGTAGTTTTACAAATTGAACAAAAAGACCTCTACTTTTTATATCTCAACATTCCAAAACTTGACCGAATCTTTAAAGTCATCATCGAAAATAAATATGTGGAGTTGCAAAATCGTGTTTTACAAAATTTCAGTTCAACTGCTGAACAACGTTATTTGAGTTTCCTTGAACAATATCACAATCTTGCTAACCGATTGCCTAATACGCAAATTGCTTCTTATTTGGGCATTACTCCAGAATTTTTAAGCAAAATCCGAAAAGATTTGTCAAAGCGTAAGTCTATTTCTTAAGGTAGTTTAAGGGTTAATTGCTTTATACCGTAGCACCTTTGCATGGTTATTCACTTAAAAATTTACGACAATGAAAAGAAGTTTAAAGCCATTGCTGGTACTCACCTTTATGAGCAATGTGCTTATAGCGCAAATCAATACGCTTCCAAAAGATGGCAACATTTATTTAAATCCTGAATTTGGTAATGACATAAATAGCGGCACAAAAGAAAGTCCGCTCAAAACATTGAACGAAGCCGCAAACAGAGTTAATAAAGCAAATGGAAAAGGCGCTATAACCATTTATCTTTCAGAAGGTGTATATGGTTTGG
>JANOJO010000669.1:0-2555 GCA_031418795.1 Bacteroidota bacterium
TAAACTGTCCGGGTAAAATTTAGTTTATGAAAAATAGAAAACTCTTCTTCCTGGTGAAAGACGGAAATATCATTGTATGTGGTGGTGTCAAGATGCATAGCGGTCAGTCGTGAATTACGAGTTATGAGTTATGAGTCAGCAGTAGCTTGAACATTGATTATTGAGTGTTGATTGTTGAATATTTTTTAACGATCGAATTTTAATCGTTGTCCCATCTCAGATTCATCCCAGTTACTATTACCCCCGTCAATACTGCCGGGGCAGGCATATACCAAATGTCCACTTACAAAAGTATGTGTGATAGCAGCAGGAAATACAAATCCTTCCAGGGGGCTCCAGCCGCATTTATACAAAATATTTTCTTTTGAAACTTTTGTTTGCTGATTCAGATCCACCAAAACAAGATCGGCAAAATATCCTTCGCGGATATAGCCCCGTTCCTTTATTTGAAAACAATCTGCCACTGCATGGCTCATTTTTTCGGCAATTTTTTCCAATGAAATTTTTCCATGTTTGTAATAACTCAACATTAACAGCAATGGATGTTGCACTAATGGTAACCCTGCATAAGCTTTAATATAGGGTTCATTTTTTTCTTCCAAAGTATGAGGCGCATGATCAGTTGCAATTACATCAAGCCGATCATCAAGCAAGGCTTTCCACAGCGCTTCACGGTTATGGGGTGCTTTTATTGCCGGATTACATTTAATTCGGTTTCCCAATTCTGTATAATCATTGCTGGTGAAATGAAGATAATGAACACAAACTTCTGCTGTAATTCTTTTTTCTTTCAACGGCATCATGTTGGAGAAAAGTTGTAATTCTTTTTCAGTGGAAATATGCAGTATGTGTAAACGGGTATTGTATTTTTTTGCAATCTGTATAGCCAGCAAAGAAGATTGATAACAGGCTTCATCATCACGAATGACGGGATGATCTGCTGCTGTAAGTTCCCTGTTCAGCAATTTTATTTTTTCTAAATTATTTTTAATTACGCTTTCATCTTCACAATGAGTTGCAATCAGCACTTCGCTTTCCCGGAAAATTTTATCAAGCGTATTCGGATTATCCACCAGCATATTACCGGTAGAAGCACCCATAAATATTTTAATGCCGCAAACATCTTTTCTTTTATCATTGGTTTTTAAAACCTCATCAGCATTATCATTGCCTGTGCCCATAAAAAATGAATAATTGGCCATCGATGTTTTTGCAGCTATTGCGTATTTATCTTCCAGCAATTCTTGTGTTAATGCTCTGGGAATAGTGTTGGGCATTTCCATAAAACTGGTAACGCCGCCAGCCACCGCAGCTTTTGCTTCTGTATAAATTGTTGCTTTATGTGTAAGCCCCGGCTCACGAAAATGCACCTGGTCATCAATAGCTCCTGGTAATAAATATTTTCCTTCGCCATTAATTTCAATAACATTGGTTTCAAGTTGTGAAATTCGAGGCAAAACTTTTTCGATGCGGCCATTCAATATTAATACATCAGCCACAGTTATCCTTCCTTCATTTACAACCTGTACATTCTTAATCAGGTAATTTTTCATATCTTGTTCTTCGATTTATATCGTTAAAAAGCCAATACCCATGCAATTTAAACAAACCCTACCAAGACTAAACCCCTATTCTGTTACCCGGTGTTTTTTCTTACTTCTTGTATTTTCCATTTGTTCATTTACAGTTAATGCACAAACAACTTATTTATCGCAGGATGATAAAGCAAATGTATTGCTGGAAAGAATGGAGATAAAAGCGCAAAAGGACTCCATACTAAACTTTTCCAAGTTAAAACCATTCAGTCGTAAGCATGTTTATAACTCACTTTCATTTATAGGAGAAAGAAATAAAGGTCTTGTTTTTTCTAAAGTAGATATATACAATTTTACAAGTCTGGCTAAAAATAATATCGAAATGCTGGCTGACACTATCAGGTATAAGTACAAAAGCAAAAAGCCCATCGCTAAAAATTTTTATACCACACCCGCCAATCTTTATGAAGTGCATGTAAAAGATTTTGATTTAATTATTAATCCAGTCATCCAATTTCAATACTCAAAAGAAAAAGATAATGATGAAAGTCTTTTTCTTAATTCAAGAGGCGTGTCTGTTCGTGGCCGCATCGCCAATAAAATCGGCTTTGCTGCATCTATTATTGATAACCAGGAAAGAGATGCCATGTATGTGCAGGATTGGGAAAACAAATTTCAATCGGTACCCGGTGCCGGTTATTATAAAAATTTTAAAGGTACCGGCTTCGACTATTTTGATGCCAGGGGTTATTTTACTTTTAATGCTGCAAAATATATTGATGTAAGTTTTGGTTACGACAGAAATTTTATCGGTAATGGCTACCGCAGCTTATTCTTAAGTGATTTCAGTAACAACACTCTTTTTCTGAAACTGAATACAAGAGTCTGGAAAATAAATTACCAGAACCTGTTTATGGAATTGCACACAGCCGAGCCCCGCGGGCCAGACAGGTTGTTGCCAAAAAAATATGGAGTTTTTCATCACCTTGATGTAAATATTACAAAGAGTTTAAATATTGG
>JANOJO010000670.1:0-6957 GCA_031418795.1 Bacteroidota bacterium
GATAAGCCACATTTTCTTTTCTGGACCTCGGCACTGAGTTATCATATTTTCGGCGTCACAGCATTTGCATATAAATTTCCCTCTTTTCTTTTTACCATACTGGGCACCTATTCCATTTTTCGTTTGGCAAAAGAATTGTACAACCATGAAACCGGAAAGCTTGCTGCCTTAATTGCCGCTTCGTCTTTTTGCTATATACTTGCAAGCAATGATGTGCGGATGGATGCCATACTTACCGCCGCCATTGCTTTTGCCACCTGGCAATTAGTTGCGTTTGTTCATCACAGAAAATTTATTTCGCTGGCCGGTGCAGCATTGGGCTTAGCAATTGGTTTTGCCACCAAGGGCCATGTGGGATTGGTAACACCTGTGGCGGGAATATTTTTTTATATCCTTTATAAAAAAGACTGGCGGCTTCTTATTAATTGGCGTTGGCTGATTGTAATTTTTTTGTTCGCCCTTTTTATTTCTCCTGTTGTGTATTGTTATTACCTGCAGTTTAACCTGCATCCTGAAAAAATATCGCAGGGCATGAAAGGTGTGAATGGTGTAAAATATATTTTATGGAGCCACAGTTTCGATCGTATCACCGGGCATGAGCGGTTTGGCGCCGTGGGAAAAGAAGATCGGTTCTTTTTCCTTCATACTTTTTTGTGGACCTATGCTCCCTGGTGTTTTGTTGCTTTCATTGCTTTGTTTGTTCGGTTGAAAAATTTTGTATCCAGAAAAGAAGAGTGGTTAAGCACCGGCGTTTTTCTTTTGTTGGCATTGCTGATTAATTTTTCCAATTTCAAACTTCCACATTATTTACCCATACTTGCACCGGCTACTGCATTAATGACTGCTCATTTTTTTGTTTTAAATAAGAATAATGAGAGTTGGAAAAAAACATTCTTTGTTTTACAAATTCTTGCATCTGTGCTTCTGTTGATGCTTGCCGTGGCGATAAACGTATGGGCTTTCCCGGTAAAAAATATTTTATTAACCGGGGTCATGGTTTTATTGCCCGCAGTAGTTTTTTATTTTTTACTCAACAAATTTTTATCCTCCTTTCAAAAGGCGATTACGGTTTCTGTTGCTGCTGTTGTTTTGTTTTTCTTTTTGCTGAATACAAATTTTTATCCGCAACTGCTCGCTTACCAGGGTGGCAAGTCTCTTGCAGAAATTACAAAAGACAAAGTGAATCCAAAAAATGTTTATTTCTGGAAAAACACATACAGCTCTGCCTATAGTTTTTATTCTGTGTCCCTGCGGCAGGTGTATGACGATTCGCTTCTGTACAGCAACAAAAGAGTTTGGATGCTTTATTCTGCAAGTCAGTTAAATGAGTTGCTTGCCGCCGGCATTCTGCTGGGCGAAGAAAAATTTGCCGTGCCCGATTTTGAAATTACCCGTCTGAAGAAAAAATTTGTTGACCCCGAAACCAGAAAAACTGTTTTAGATGAATTGATAATAACAGAAGTAGTTGGCCACAGATAAGCCCCGGTGTTTTTATATCAATACTTTTTTTGCCACCAAATAATTCTTTTTTCTTTCTTCCATGCCATTGTAGCCGCCGTTTATTGTAATGCTGATAAACTCCACCGGGGATACATCAATAATTTTTTTCCTGTACTTTTTTTTCAACACATCTGTATCGGGATGATTGGCGATGTCATTTAATCCCCGTGTTTTCCAGTATTCGCATGCACTCCACACTGCAAATTCGGGCTGCTCCAGGTATTCGGGATTATTAATAAAAAAATCACGGTTGCCTTTTATTATTCCAAGCTGCAGATAATTGCTGCGACCTGTTGTTTGAAAAATTCCCCTGCCTTTGTACCTGACTCCGTCACCGGGATATTTATTTCCAAGATCTGCTCTCCCTTCATACGCTTTGCCTGTTGCATATTCTTTTGTTACTCTGAAATGATCTGATTCGTGACAGGCCTGTGCTAAAAAATGTGCAAACTCCTGTGGTGTATCAATCTCATACGCGGGGCAAATTTTATTTATCCACTCCACCAGCCCCGGCATTAGTTTGGTGGTTACGGTTGCAATTGCTTTCAGGTGATCGATGGTGATAGTGTAGGCCATGATTATTAGTTTTGGTGTTGGTGTTGTTAATAAAATTGCTGCTTAACCAGGCCTGTAAAGAACTCTTGCAATTAATTTTTTCGAGTAGTTAGAAAAGATGGAAGTGTTTTGAGAAAACAAATATTTCTGTTGTGTTTTTTTGCGGTTTTATACAGACCCGGGTAAGACTGAAAAACGTACAGGTGTTTTATTCTTATATTAATTTTTGAAATTCCAATAGTCTTTGCAATTTTCACATCAATATCTTATTTCATTCATTTTAGCAAGCTTCGCAATAATGCTGCTTATTCTTTGTTTATATGCCACATCAAACCCTACTATTCCTTCAGCTTCATTGCCATTTTTAGTGTTGTTCAAATCCTGCATAAGCTGTGCTATTTTTGCATCGTCTTTAATCGGCAACAACGACACCTTTTTTTCCAGCACCTGTATATAGCTTAGATAAAAATCGCTCTGAATTAAAACGAAATCATTGGAGAATTTTTTATACTGTTCAACAAGATCAAACACCGAATAAGAATTAATAGTTAGTTTTTTAATTTTCTCGTCTTTGTTTTTTATCTTAAAATCAAAATCTCCTGATGCCATTTTTTCATACTCAAATATTTTATTTATTTGATCGCCAAGCACCACTTTAAAATCAATGCCCGAACTTTCAATTTCCTGCTTTAGTGAATAAAGATTTTCGATATAGTCTTTGTATTGAACAACATGCTGATAAAGTGCACTCTGAAATTTTGAGTTTATTTTATCCAGTTCTGAATAAAATTCAATATAGGGAACCAATTGATTTCTGATTTTTGCAAGAATATCCTTGCCGATTGGATTTACGGTTTCAACAGTTAATTCACTCTTTTTTTCCATCCTGGGTTTGAAGATGCTGAAAGAAGATGCCATTGAAAGAATGTTGGAAATAATATTAAGTGGCGGGAATACTGTTTTTAAATTATCTACCAGGTTTGAAACAGAGCCCGTTAATCTTTGTTTGTCCTGTGCCGGAATAGGCAAGGTGGCAATATTATCTTCTACGCTTTTAACAATCACATCCAGCAACTGAAAGCCCAGGGCATCGCTTGATGGGTTGTTCATATCCAGTACTTTTTTGTAAAAGATATTTTGCGACCGTGCAGATTGTATCTGGAGTGTACCCGAATATAGTTCCTGAATAATGTCGAGGCCCCGCAAAATCAGTTGATATTTTTTAAGATACTTGCTCTTCTCTGATTCATCAGCTTTGTTTTTCAGGGCACTTACCGTTTCTTTTAATGTCAGCAGATCCCTTGTCAATGCCAGAGAAAGTGTGTCAACCTCTATCTTCAACACTTGTTGTTCCGCTTCCACAGTTTTTACTTCTCCTTCCTGTGCACATAAAATCATTGCAGGAATAATGAAAAAAAGCGTGGCTAAGAAGTTTTTCATTTTTGTCAGTTTTAAGAATTATAGACGATTTGGGGGGTATTGATTATTCACAAGCTACCGATTTATTATATACATTAAATTCTTTTTTTTCGCCTGGCAAAGCGACATCTGTAAGTGCAATAAACCAGGGAAATTCAATTGCCATTGTACTCATACAATTTTTACCCGGAAATGTGTGTTCAGCTTCAATCAGGATTCCCTTGCCCGTGCTTTGTGTTATTCCGCTTATTTCAATACTGTGCCCGCCATTGCTGACCGTTCCTAAAAAAAGAGCAATGGCAGAATTTTTTGTAAAGTCAATATTGGGTTTTTCAGGTGGCATATCCATCGAAAATGCTTTGGCCCAGATGGAATCGAATTGTTGCTGGCTGTAAATAACAACATTCAACGGGTTTTCCATATTGCATTGATTGCCGGATAGTAGTTTATTCCATTTAATTGTGCTGTCTGAATTTGCTGAGACAGAAGTTCCTTTTGTAGAATTACCACAGGATGAAATAAAAACAATGCCGGCAATAAATATGTTTAGCGCTTTCATTTGATTTTGTCTTTTTTACTCTGATAATCTGCATATTTCAAGTTAATATTAAAACATAAATTTCCTTTTTCATGATTTGAATTTTTTTCCCTTTTAAAATATTATCAGAAAAAAGATGATCGGGAAATGGTTTTTACACAGTCGTTTTCCAATCAAATTAAAAATAAAATAATTACCGGTGGGCCAATGGTTTGGTAGTACCGCAAAAAGCAATATTGCCTCCATTTAAAGGTGCGCCGCCGCGGGCATGAATAATACCTGCCACACATGGCGTAGCCATAGATGTTCCAGACTTTGTACCATAACCGCCGCCAGGAATAGTTGAATAAACACTACTTCCAACAGCAACCCAGTCAACACCAACTGTACCGTTTGAATAATCGGCTTTTGTCAGGTCGCAATTCAGGGCGCCTACGGTATAAACCCTGGTACCATTAATGCAACCTGGTAAATTTGAAGGTGAGCCATTACAATTATAATCATTGCCTGCTGCCATTACCACATGTGTGCCTGCAAGTCCCAGGTTTCTGATAGCATCTCTTAATGCCGGATAATAATTTTCACAATTGCCAACTGGATAACCTCCTATACTCATACTCACAACATCGCCAGGGATATCATAAATCGCAACATGGTTGATGCCAGAAAGAATTCCGCTGAATGATCCTGTGCCTGCATTACTAAGCACTTTAACCGGAACAACTTTTGCTCCGGCAGATACACCAACAACTCCTATAGTATTATTTTTTGCTGCAGCTATTCCTGCACAATGTGTTCCGTGGCTATTGCCATCCTGAACAGTTTGGCCGGCTATAAAAGATTTGGCAAACGTGGCGTTGGTTTGAACATTCAGATCTGGGTGTGTAAGATCAATGCCTGTATCAAGAATCCATATCCAGGTAGTTTTTGCTGATCCATCTACCGAACCTCCTGCGCGGGTGACTGTACAGGTTACAGTTTGAGCAAATACTTCCGCATCGTTTTTCACAAATGTATTATCAATTGGATTCCAGTATGGGCCAGTGTGTATTTCTTTACTATTGGTTTCGAAAATTTTTTGGTTCAAATTAGCCCCAACGTCTGAAGGGTTTGGTTCATCTTTTATCGGTTCTAATGTTACTGAATAATCCTGTGCCACATAATCAACGCCCGGATCTGATTCTAATGTCTTTTTTTCTGTTCCTGTCAATTTTGCTGTAAAACCAACAAGCACATCAGCAAATTCGCTTACAACCGATGACTCCTTTATGTTTTTTCCTTTCTGAACCGCTTTTACTTTTGCAATATTCTGATCCCTTGCTTCCTTATTGGATGCCGCCTTTTGCTCCCTGTTATCGTTTTTCTTCCCTTCTTTTATAACAGGCTTAGCATATGATTCCTTCAGCACAACTATATATTGATCAGAAATTGGTTTAGGTTCTCTTTGTGCATTTACTGTAATTAGAGCAAATACAAACAGCCAAAGCAAGATTAGCCTTCGTTTCATATTGTTTGGTTTTAATACTAAAGAACGAGAATGTCTTTTGAGTGGTATTTAAAATCAGAAACTCAGTAAAAAATTAATTTAAAAGGATAAGGGATCGGCTAATTGTAACTTGTTTCTAAGCATGGATTGAAAATAAAATAATTGCTTGGGGGGGCTCCGGTCTCCCCCGCCAATGCAATTAAAAATCTTTGGAAGCCTTTAGATCAATAGGTACAGATAATTTTTACAGAAATTGGTCATTCTGGATCTTATCAGTTTTTTAATCTCAACGCTTTTTTAAACCATGGTTGTCAGATTAAGTTGTGGTTACTTCAATTTTTATTTCACAACTATTACCGATTTCTTTCTCCCATGTTCTTTTATATTCCAGCCGAATCACCTCTTCCCCTTTTTTCATTGCCTTAAAATGAAGAATCTGAAACACAGATGCTCCCACAGGAGGTTGTCCCGTTTCAGGTTTTGTGAATTTTAAATTATCCGCGTCAAGTAGCTGCAGAAGCTGAGATGAGTCTTTCGGCAGCCACTGGCTTCCGGTACCAGGTGTTGCTTCTAATCTGATCTCAATTATGGAACCAACCTCCACTTTTATTTTATCCTGGCATCCTTCAATTTTAAGAGTGTCATTCATGGGAACTTTCTGGCTATTAGAATGTCCGCTATTAACGTTGCATGTAATAGTAATAAATAAGAAACTGATAATACCAAGCCTTTCCAAAATATATGAACTCATAACATCATGTGTTTAGCATTTACACTTAAGTTTTTAAAAAAAATCTGTTTATCAGATATTAAGCGTAGGGATGTACATAATAATTATAATATCCAATATTGCATTGATTATATCCTATCCAGCCATAACCACCAAATCCCCATCCTGTACCCCATGAATTTTTAATTAGCCAGGCTTGATAAGGCTCATACCAGCCTACAATCAATACAGCATGGTTAATATTACCCCAGCCTCCATAATTCGGAGTACCATTGTAAACTCCGTTTGAATAACTCCCGAATGTGTTTGCGACTAACAAATAAGTAGTCACAGAACCATAAAGGGTGAGGTAATATTTAATCCAGTCTTTCCGATTAGAAGCAGTGTAATATGGAACTCGTCCCCAGGTGTATGCTTTCTTATAAACACCCCTGTTGGTATAAGAAGGTCCGCTTGTAGCTGTATAAGGATAGGCCGTCTCACTTGCAACCCCGTGGCACTGCAGGTAAGCCAAAGCACAGTCGGACCAACCACCCTGACAACTACCGCAATCAGAGCTATTACAAAAAACATTTCTTGAATTTGCCAATACATCTTGTTCTGCTACATTAAGAACTCCGCCATAGAAATATCTATACGTATGTTCAAAAGCGGCGGCAGCAGCAAATGCCCAGCAACTACCACAACCACCCTGGTTTCTTGTGGGTACTTGTGCGTAAGTGGACCAAA
>JANOJO010000671.1:0-2087 GCA_031418795.1 Bacteroidota bacterium
AAAAGATAAAAACAAGGATCATCGTTGGCGGGTAGAGCATGCACAGCATGTAAACCCGGCAGAGATTACAAGGTTTAAAGAATGGAGTGTGATTGCTTCCATGCAGGGCATCCATTGCACAAGTGACGCACCTTTTGTTCCAAAAAGATTGGGGGATAAAAGATCAGAAGATGGAGCTTATGTGTGGCAATCGTTTTTAAAAGCAGGGGTAGTGGTAAATAATGGCACTGATGTTCCGGTAGAAGATGTGGATCCAATTGCAAATTTTTATTCTACTGTTACAAGAAAAATGAAAGACGGTAAAGAATTTTACCCATTGCAAAAAATGTCAAGGGAAGAAGCTATTTATTCATATACCCTGGCAAATGCGTTTGCTGCTTTTGAAGAAAAAGAAAAAGGAAGTATTGAAGTGGGTAAATATGCAGACCTCGTTATTCTTTCCAATAATCTTATTAGTTGTAAAGAGGAAGATATTAATAATACAAAAGTAGTGATGACGATTGTGGGAGGAAAGGTGAAGTATAAAACCCCCAACCCCTAAAGGGGAGTTTAGATTGCTTCGGCCTTCTGAACTAAATACGCCATATCATTTCATATGATGGCCTCGCAAGGACGAAGACCCTGCGGGGCGGAAAGTTGTTTCAAAATTACGAAGACCCTGCGTAGCAGGAGGAAAGCTTCAACTCCTGGAGTCTTCGTCCATGCGAGGCTTGCCGATAAACGTGCAGCAGTTAAATGATTGTTTCCTCCAAGCCCCCGGAGGAGTCTTCGTCATTGCGAGGCTCGCCGATAAATTTGTTGAATTAAAATGATTGTTGCTGGCGAGCCGAAGCAAACTAAAAATAAAAAAGAACCAGACTATGAAACAGATGGGTGGATGGGTTTATATGATGTGTAGCCTCAACCATTCCACCATTTATGTGGGAGTCACTTCAAATATTGCTTCAAGAGTTTATCAGCATAAACATAAAATGTATTCAACAGGGTTTACAGCAAAATACAATTGCATCAAATTGGTTTATTATCGAAGATTTGAGCTGATAATTGAAGCAATAGCAGAAGAAAAAAGAATAAAAGGGGGAAGCCGTAAGAAGAAAGAGGATTTAATAAACGGCATGAATCCCGAATGGAAGGATCTATATGATGAAATAAAATACTTATAGGCTTTCAATACCCGGATTAAAAAGATACTGATTTGCTCACATTGTTTTTAGACTGTTATTGATTTTAGATTGCTTCGGCCTTCTGAACTAAATACGCCATATTGTTTTATTTGACGGCCTCGCAATGACGAAGACTCCGTGACCTTGAAACTATCTTCGACCCCGCAGAGTCTTCGTCATTGCGATGCTTGCCGATAGGCATATAGGAAAAATATGTTTGTTGCCGGCAAGCCGAAGCAAACTAAAACAAAAAAGACTACTTAAAAGCGCAGCAATGAAACAATAACTCAAAATGTAAGATAGCCCAAAGCTCACTTACATTCTACTTTCATCTGCTCATCAATCACTTTCTTTATTTCTAAATGAGCATCTGCCCGTTCATCACCCAATAAATTTTTTACAAAAAGAATATAGGCGTAGCCACGGCAATAATCTACCATGGGCCAGGTGCCAAATAAGCCGGGGCTGGCTAAAACATTTGCAATACCATCTTCACCTTCTTCAACTACCCAACTGCCCAATGCATAATTAAATCCTTCTGCTGCTTTCGGTGCATATTTTATAAATTCAGGAATTGTTTGCGCCTTCATCATTTCATCTGCTGATTCTTCAGATAGAATTTGCTTGCCCTTGTAAACTCCTTTATTCAACATCATCACCAAAAATTTCATATAGTCATCAGCGGTTGATTTAGCTCCACCAGAGGGATTCGGCGGGCTTCCATCTAAATTGGTGAATGTTGTATTTCGCATACCCAAAGGAGTAAATAATTTCAGGCGGATAAGCTGATCAAATTTCTTTTTACTTACCACTTCTAAAACTCTTGCAGCAATATTCAACCCGATATTGCTGTAACGAAATTCTTTTCCCGGATTGGCCTGTATTTCTTTTGCCGCAAAACTATTTACTTCTTCTTCCAGCGAA
>JANOJO010000672.1:0-1508 GCA_031418795.1 Bacteroidota bacterium
AGAAGACCTTACGTATAACCGCCAGGATTTTTGGGTTACTACCAGCAACAAACAATTAAATTTTGTACAGCATATTAAATCCATGCTCAAAACAACAGGGTTGGCCGCTGTTGTTCTTCCCGATAATGTATTGTTTGAAGGTGGTGCAGGTGAAACAGTAAGAAAGAAATTGTTGGAGACAACTGATCTGCATACCATTCTTCGTTTACCAACTGGTATCTTTTATGCCAATGGTGTAAAAGCAAATGTGTTGTTCTTTGATGGCAAACCATCCAGCAAAGACCCGTGGACAAAAGAAGTATGGGTGTATGATTATAGGACTAATATTCACCATACACTAAAGAAGAATCCATTAAAGCTGGATGATTTAAAAGATTTCATTACCTGTTACAATCCAAAGAACCGTCATAAAAGAAAAGAAACATTCAGTGAAACAAATCCAGAAGGCCGCTGGAGAAAATTTTTGTATGATGAAATCATTACAAGAGATAAAACATCTTTGGACATCACCTGGTTAAAAGATAAGTCGCTGGCTGACTTAGATAATCTTCCTGACCCGGATGAACTGGCGTTGGATATAGTGGAAAATCTGGAAGCGGGGCTGGAGAGTTTTAAAACGATTATTGCATCATTGAGCAAAAACTGATTAAATTCTTTTTACTTAATAAAAAAATCAACTCTCCACCTCCCGCAGCACCCCCGGTATTTCCAGCACTAAGTTTTCTCCATACACACTGGCTGGTGTTTGATAGCCGGCAGAAAAATTTCCATTCAATACTTTTTGTACAATGATTAAGGAACTGTGTGTGGTTAATGTATATCCTTCGGGTCCGCTGAGCCTTACGGTAACTGTTTTGCCTGCAGCATCTGATGCCTGTCCCCATATCAGGCTGGTGGCCTTGCTTCGCTGTTCATCGCTGGGCCCTGCAGGCCGCTGATTGATTTTCTTTTTTATATAATTACGTAACCAATCTGTACGAAGCAGCCAATTGAAAAGTGACTGTACCTTTAATATTGTATAAGTTTTTTTTGAGATGCCGGTATAAGTTTCAATATCCGGTATGCCGGTAGTAAAATGAGCTGTAGATATATCGCCCCAGGGAATACTCATCACAAATAATTTTTTTATTCCTCCAATAGATCCGGTGGAAAATTCAATCCACATTCCTTTTTGTCCGAGTGCTGCACGGATTATTTTTCCTTTTTTTCTTACTGCACCTCCTTCTCCTAATTTGGTAGTCATGCTGGTGGCAGTGCCATGAGACAATCCACCACCTAAAGTGGCAAATGCAAGTTTAAGAGATACGGCATCGGGTAATATTTTTTTTAATTGCAGGGCAATGCAATCAGTAGGCACTACATCAAAACCAACACCGGGTAACAACATGATGCCGGCTTTTTTTGCTGCATCATCATATCGTTTTATCATTTCAAACACAGCAATGTCGCCGTTAATATCTAAGTAATGAGTGCCGGTTTGCAAACAGGCTTCTAACATTTGATTTGCT
>JANOJO010000673.1:0-8186 GCA_031418795.1 Bacteroidota bacterium
GGATTTTCGTTTACATCTTTTTCAGAAAGTTTTTTGTGTGAGTAATCTCTTCTGATATCTGCAATATTTTTAATCATAATTTTTTATGTGCTTCGCAAAAAAATATTGGAAATATAAAATGCTGAATTTTTATTTGAACCACATAGGCACATAATCCACATAGAAATACACACATAGAAAATTTTTTGAAATTCTATGTGAAACCCTATGTATCTATGTGCCTATGTGGTTCAATATTTTCCTATTTAAAGACGAAGACTTTTTTATTAATTTCAAAGTTAAACTTGTTGTCCATAAAAAAAGCTCCCTGCGGAGCTTTTAAAATATGATTTTTATCATTGGTATTTCAACTGTCATGTTTTTCTTTCAGATGGTCTCTTTCTTCTGCCACTAAATTAAGCCGGCTTTCCAGTTCGCCGATTCTTTTCATTTGATTTTCAAGTTTTTTATTGGCTTCGCTCATCTGGTGCAGATCATTGGTAAGTTCTTCCAGGTAAACTACTTTTTTCTGCAGCTGCTGCCGCTGTTGGTTGGCTTCGCTCAGTTTATCTTCTGTTCTTGCCAGTTCTATCTGCAGGGATTGATTTTCCTGCAGGTAATGATTCACTTTGTTTTTTGATTCGTCAAAGTCTTTTACCATTTTATAATATGCTTCTTTCAGGTCTTCGTATTCTATGTTGCCCAGTTTAGATGAACTAAGTTGTGATTCTAATTTCTGAATCTTTGTTTGCAGCATATTAAAATCGGTGTAAGCATTATCCAGCAAAGAACTCATTTCTTTAGAAATATTTTCTTTCTGCTTTATTTGTTTTATCTCATCTTCTTTTTCTTCCAGATGGTATTTCAGGTCATTAATCTGTGTAGTAAGCTCTTTATTGCTGCGTTGAATTTCAATATTCTTTTCTTCTGACTCTTTAATTATATCTACCTGTTCCAGCAG
Organism: Bacteroidota bacterium; assembly: GCA_031418795.1. GTDB lineage: Bacteria > Bacteroidota > Bacteroidia > Chitinophagales > Chitinophagaceae > VBAS01. The sequence goes on from JANOJO010000673.1 coordinate 941, forward strand.
TTGACTTATTTTTTCATTATGCTCTATCAGGCCTTGTTGTGCCTGGCGCAGTTGATTGTAATAATCCGGCCTTGATTCCGCAACAGGATTTGCAGTCTTTGCATTTTCAGTTTCACTGTTTAATTTTTTTATCTGCCTTTTCAGTTCTTCTATTTCTATCTGGTATATTTTATTGTTTTCTTCTGCTTCGTACAGGCGGTTCTTTTGTGTTTCCAGTTCTTTATTTTTTGAGTCTATTTCGTTCAGGTATTTTATTTTTCTTTCATCCATACCCAGGCCGGGCCTTATTGTATCTTCCATTTCTTTATTCAGCCTGCGCCTGTTGGTTATAAAAAAATGTAAAGCCACACCCACAATAATGGCACAGATGAAAAGCAGGGCAATTTCAAAAACTGATAATGATAAATTTTCCATAACCTGATTACTGAATTGAAACTAATAAAAATAAGCCAGCTTGATTTTGTAAAGTTTTACACAGGAGGGTTGAAAGGCTGCACAAGATAAGCGATGAAGCAGTTCAAAGTTTTAGGAAATATACTATTCCCAGGTGTTGGTCAGGGACTGGCTAAAGAAATAAAGTATTTATGAAAAAAAATAAAGTTGAAAACCAAACTCATTCACCCGTAACTAATGTACCTACTTTATCACCAGTTACCACCCGCAGCAGGTTGCCGGGTTTATTCATATCAAATACAACGATGGGGAGATTGTTTTCCATGCAAAGTGTAAACGCCGTCATATCCATCACCCGCAGGTTTTTGCTTATGCACTCTGCAAAAGTTATTCTATTAAATTTTTTAGCTGTCGGGTCTTTCTCCGGGTCGGCAGAATAAATACCATCCACTCTTGTTCCTTTTAAAATTACACTGGCATTTATTTCAATAGCTCTTAAGGAACCGGCTGTATCGGTTGTAAAATATGGATTGCCGGTACCGGCGCCAAAAATCACCACCCTGCCTTTCTCCACATGTCGAATGGCGCGGCGGCGGATATAAGGTTCGGCTATTTGTTCCATTTTAATAGCGCTTAAAAGTCTTGTATATACTCCAATTTTTTCAAGACCAGCCTGCAGCGCCATACCATTAATAACTGTGGCCAGCATGCCCATATAATCACCATGTGCTCTTTCAATTCCTGTTTCTGCTTCATTAGTGCCGCGGTAAATATTTCCGCCTCCAATTACGATTGCAACCTCTACACCAATCTCGGTAAGCTGTTTGATGTCGTTTGCATATTGGCCGATTACATCATTGTCAAAACCAAAATTTTTATCTCCCATTAAAGATTCACCGGATAGTTTCAGCAGAATGCGTTTGTATTTCGGAACCATGTAGCGATTGAAGATTTATGTTTTGGGATTTAAGATCTGCCTGTCGTAAGGCAGGTTGCGTTGCGAAGATAAGGAAACGGGTTTTTTCTTGAAATGATTTGTTTGGTAGCCGGCTTGGTTACTACTATTGGGCTTTACTTGCAGTTTACCCAGAACAAAGCGAAGGGCTCCTTTCAACTTTTGTTCTCTACTCAGCATATTCAAAGCTGCATTACAATCTTAAGAATTCTTATTTTCGACATTCAAAAACAATCAAATGATACAACCAGGGCAATTTATTCACCATGTTTATTTCTGGCTGCACAACCCCGGCAGCGAAGCTGATAAAAAAGAGTTGATTGAAGGATTAAAAAAACTTTCACAAGTAAATACAATTAAATCATTTCATATTGGTCAACCTGCTTTCACACGACGGGAAGTGATTGACAGCAGCTATTCCATTTCCTGGTTATTATATTTTGATACTTCTGCCGAACAGGATAGTTATCAAACCGACCCCGTGCATTTAAAATTTGTAGATGAGTGTAAACATTTGTGGAAGAAAGTAGTGGTGTATGATACAATAGGCACTTTATAATTTGATTGCCTTTAAAGAATAAACCATCGGAATCTTTCCTTCCATTCCTTTTATATGCCATTTTCCTTTTTCATACTCCGATATATTTCTGAAACAGGGATAGGGTGAATACATATGTTCATTAAAAAATTCTAATTTCAATCCGGCAGCTATCAAGGCATTCAATATTTCGCTGATGCTGTGATTCCAGCTGTATTCTTTTCCTTTAATATCTGCAGACCTGCCGGTATAGGTTCCCTGGTTTTCAGTAATAATCACCTCCAGATTGTCATACGCATATTTAATATGTGTAAAATCATCGTCAAACATCCATAGCACCGGGTGAAAATCTGCCATGTAAAAAAATCCTCCTGGTTTCAATCGCTCTGCAATCATATTTGCCCAGAGTTTTAAATCCGGCAGCCAGCCAATAGTACCATAAGAAGTAAAAACGATATCAAATACGGCCTCCCCAAACCCCTCCAAAGGAGGGGCTTTAGCAAGCCTCTGATTTTCGGTGAGTAAGTCATAGACATTACAACAAATGAATTTTGCATCCAGTTTTAATTCATCATTCAGTTGTGTGGCAAGCTTTATTGATTCATCAGATAAATCAACCCCGGTAACTTTTGCTCCAAGCCTTGACCAGCTCAGGCTGTCCATTCCAAAATGACATTGCAGATGCAGTAATGATTTTCCATTTAAATCACCCAACTCTTTCAGTTCAATTGAAGTCAATACATTTTTTCCTTCTTTAAAACTTTTTAAATCATAAAAAGCAGAGTCTTTGTGAATGGCTGTCCGCTGATTCCAGAGATTTTTATTTGTCTCAAAGTATTTGTTATGATTTTCCATTTATTAAAAATAAAAAAAGGGAACTGATGAGCCCCCTTGTAATTTTAATATTTTTAAAATAATTTTTAACCCAGCGCCACTCGCTTAAACTCTGTAATTTTCACATCACCGTTTTCTTTCAGATAATCTGCAACCGTTTTGCCGGCATCTTTTACAAATGCCTGCGCTGTTAAAGTTTGTTCTTTAAAGAAGGCTCCCATTTTACCTTCAGCAATTTTTGCCAGCATTTCATCTGGTTTGCCTGCCATCTTCGGGTCCTGCTTCATTAATTCCATGATGATATCTTTCTCCCGTGCAATTACATTTGCAGGTACACTTGCAGCATCTACTGCTACAGGATTTAATGCTGCAATTTGCATAGCCACATCTTTTCCTGCTTCGGCTGCTTCTTTATTTAAACCAACCAATACGCCAATACGATTAGCTCCATGAATATAAGATGCAACATACTCAGCATCTATTCTTTCAAATTTAGTAACACCAATTTTTTCACCAATACTTGCTAATTTATCATTGACTAAATCAGCTACTGTAGCATGCGGAGCTTTGGCATTCATTAATTCCTCAAGGCTCTTTACATTATAAGCAATAGCAGCATCAGCAATAGACTGGGCAAAAGCCACGAAGTCTGAATTTTTACTTACAAAATCTGTTTCGCAGCTTACACAAACAACAATACCAGTTTTATGATCGTCCGTTGTTTTTGCAATGACTGCGCCTTCTTTTGCTTCACGGTCACTGCGCTTGGCTGCTACTTTTTGTCCTTGTTTTCTTAACCAGTCAATGGCTTCTTCAAAATCGCCATTGGTTTCTGTTAATGCCTTACGACAATCCATCATACCGGCACCGGTTGCCTGGCGAAGTTTATTTATATCCTGTGCACTTATTGCTACTGTACTCATGTAGTTAATAATTAAAAATTAATAATTAATAATTCTCCTGGTATTTGAACATTCATTTTGCTCTTCGAAAATGTTCAGCAGAGAACAGAATGTTGAAGAGTGCGACGCAACCAAAGCTTAATAGTAGCAATTTAGCTGGTAACACAAACATTCAACTCACATCTATAAAGAACTCATCATTTCAATGAAGAGTATCTGTCCTAAGTTCCCGCTTCGGGGGACAGGGGGCTATCTTCTCGGGCCACCCGGTCCTCTTCCACCACCGCCGCCACCTTGTGTTCTTCGTCTTGGTCCACCACCGCCACCACCTGGTCCTGCGCCACGGGGTTTACCACCACGGCCACCTTCGGCTTCTGCTTCAGCAAGAAGTTTTGCTGCTTTCCTTTCATTCTCATCATTACCGGTTGTATCATCTGTTTCCTCATCTTTAGCAGCCTGGCGTTCTGCCAATCCTTCAGCAATAGCTGCAGTAATATATTGTGTGATGATAGCAATTGATTTTGTAGCATCATCATTTGCAGGCACTGCATAATCAACTTTATTAGGATCACAGTTTGTATCTACTACTCCAAATGTTGATACGCCAAGTCGTTTAGCTTCTGCCAATGCAATATGTTCATGTCCTATATCTACAATGAACAAAGCTGTTGGTATGCGGCTCAATTGTGCAATACCGCCCAATACTTTTTCCATTTTGTCTTTATCACGGCTCAGTGTAAGGCGTTCTTTTTTTGTAATGTTGTCAAAAGATCCATCGTTCAGCATTTTTTCAATGCTCTGCATCTTCTTCACACTTTTACGTACTGTATTAAAGTTGGTGAGCATGCCACCCAGCCAGCGTTCAGTTACATAAGGCATACTTACTTTTTGAGCACATTCAGTTACAATATCTTTTGCCTGTTTTTTAGTTCCTACAAAAAGGATCTTTTTTCCACTGCGTGCAATTTGTTTTAATGCAGCTGCAGTTTCCTGAAGGCACTCTGTTGTTTTATTCAGGTCAATTATGTGAATACCTTTCTTTTCAGCAAAAATGTAAGGAAGCATTTTGGGATTCCACTTCTTACGCAGGTGACCAAAGTGTACACCAGCTTCAAGAAGTTGCTGCTGAAGTGAAGTGTTATTTTCCATTATTAAATGTTTATCGTTTTTTGTTTATTGTTTGTCGTTCATGTTTATGGTTTCAGTATTTTCTTAAAACTAAAAACCATACACTAAAAAATGAATTAACGTTTACTGAACTGGAAGCTTCTTCTTGCTTTTTTATGACCGAATTTCTTACGTTCAACAGAACGTGGGTCACGTTTTAACAGGCCGGCTGCTTTTAATGCTGGCCTGAATTCAGGATTCATTTCCACCAATATTCTGGAAATACCCAGCATGGCAGATTCGGCTTGTCCTTTTACTCCACCACCAGTAGCATTGATTTTTATATCGTACTTATCAGCCACTTCCACTGTCTTTAATGGGCGAATTACCTGGTTTTGTAAATACACCAATGAAAAATATTTTTTGTAGTCTTTATCGTTTACTGTAATCTTTCCGCTTCCTTTTGAAAGGAACACACGGGTTACAGCTTCTTTACGACGACCAACTCCGGTTTTTTGTTTTTCCATTTTTTATTTTTTATTTGTCACCCTGAGCAAAGCGAAGGGTTAAAATTTTAATTCTTTTGGTTGTTGTGCACTATGCTGATGTTCTGCACCTGCATACACAAAAAGTTTTTTGTACATCTGGCGGCCAAGTCTGTTTTTAGGTAACATACCTTTCACAGCTCTTTCAATTACTACTTCCGGGCGGCGGGCCAATAAATTTTTTGCTGTTTCTTCTTTCAATCCACCCGGGTATCCACTGAAATTGTCATACAATTTTTCTTCAAGTTTGTTGCCGGTAAATTTTATTTTTTCGGCGTTAATTACAATTACATAATCGCCTGTATCAACGTGAGGAGTATAGTATGCTTTCGTTTTGCCGCGAAGTACAGCGGCAATTCTGGCACACATGCGTCCTACGGTTTGATTAGCGCCGTCCACAACATGCCAGTTGCGTTTTACGGTAGCCGCATTTGCGTGTTTGGTAGTGAAATGTTGTTTGCTCATTTTTTGTTTGTTGTTTGTGGCTGCCGCTATCCCGGCTGCCTGTTTTTTTAAAAGGGCTGCGAAGATAGGTTTGAGTTAAGTTGATTTCCAAAAAATGTGGGATGTATTTTTTATCGCACCTTTGTAAGCGGCTGGTTTACAGTAAAATTTTTACATAAAATTTTTATCGTTGTTTATTTAACCCGCCACTGTAAATATTTTGATGATGATTTTTATGAAGCTGGCTGGATTGTTACTATTGAATATTTGTGGTGTCACTCCGTTTATCTTTTGGTTCTTTGTTCGGCATTATGGAAACAATCTTCAATGACCAAAGATTATTTTTAAAAAAAAATCAACACAACATTTTTGTTGTGTTTAATAATTTCCTTACCTTGTACCATCTTCCTAAAGGTTTCGGGAAGTAAAATAAAAAGAAACTGATCTTACTACATAAATCAATCGGAATCTATGCGAGTATCACTCAATTCGGTCGTTAAAGTCAGAGATGACTTTTGGCCAAAGCAAAAAACAATTTTGATTTATGAAAATCAAATTCAATCAGGCTGGCAATCTCCATGAGAATCACACACTGACTTATGCAGAATTTGTAAAAGAATTCGGATTCAATGAATCCCGTAAAGAAAAACTAATAAGGCTTTTGCTCTTTTTATAGATTTTTAAATCGCTTGGCTGTACAAATATTTATATAGCCGGAAGTTTTGTAAGCAAAAAAGAGTTTCCAAACGATATTGATTTATGTGTTGACATTACAAATATTGATTATGAAAGGCTGGCAAAAGAATATCCTGAGTTTTTACAACAGAAAGGAATTGATAAAATTCATAAGGAACATAAAATTCATTTAGCAGCATTTTTTGATTTTGGAAGCCCAGAAATACTTGACTTCTTCAGAAAAGACAGGAATGACAGCCCAAGAGGTTTGATAAAAATTTATTTAACAGACATTGACAATTATGATTACGAATGAAAAACAATATAAAATTTCAAAAAGAAAGTTTAATGAATTAAATGAACATCTTGATAAAACAAAAAAAGAGGTTGAAAAAAATCCACTAAGAAACCAGCTGATTCTTGCTTCATTAAACAGTTCTAAAAATGAAATTGAAAATGATATTCTTCTCTATGAATCTTTAAAGAAGAGCAAAGAGTGTATATTAAAAGAGCGGCTTATTTCAGAATTACCTTCCGTTATTACTGAATACAAAATTGTATCCGGTCTCACTCAAAAAGAATTTTCTGAAATACTGGGTTTAAAAGAACAACAACTTCAGCGATACGAATCAGAAAGTTTTAAAGGTGTTACTTTTAAAAATCTTCTCAGGTTTCTTGATTTAATAGGTCTTGAAATTAAAATTAAAGAAACACGGATGACAAGAAGCCGCAGTAGGCTTGCAAAAAGAAAAAAACCAATCCATGATTAATTCAAATATGAAACAGTGGTTGCCTATAGAAACTGATCAGGAATATCAAGAATCTTCAACCCGCATTGAAGAAATATATGAAG
>JANOJO010000674.1:0-1701 GCA_031418795.1 Bacteroidota bacterium
TTGGTTGGCATTACCGAAATAAAATTGCATCCGTACTGGCTTCGGTAAGCATCACACATTTTAATACCCGCAATCTTTGCAATGGCATAAGGTTCATTTGTTGGTTCTAATAATCCTGTCAGTAAATATTCTTCCTTTAATGGTTGTGGAGCAAGTTTTGGGTAAATGCAGGATGATCCCAGGAATAATAATTTTTTTACTTCGTTTTTCCAGGCCTGGTGAATAATATTGTTTTGAATAACCAGGTTATCATGTAAAAATTCTGCACGGAATGTATTGTTAGCAAGTATGCCCCCTACTTTTGCAGCAGCTAAAAAAACATATTCTGGCTTTTCAGCAGCAAAAAAATCAGCAACTGCTTTTTGATTTCTTAAATCAAGTTCTTCAGATGTTTTAAAAACAAAATTGCTGAAGCCTTCTTTTTGCAAACGTCTGAAAATGGCACTACCTACCATGCCGCGGTGTCCGGCAATATATATTTTACTCTTTTTTTCCATTACTCATGTTGCGGCAGTACATGAAAGCCGGCTTCAAGCAGTGTTTTATGTTTTCGAAAAAACTCCACATCATTCGCCACCATCTCATGTATCATTTCTTTGAGGGTATATTTTGGCTGCCATCCCAATTTTTCTTTTGCTTTGGTGGCATCACCAATTAATAAATCAACTTCCGTTGGACGAAAATAATGCGGATCTACAGCTACAACTTCCTGGTCTTTTTTAAAAGCAAATTCTTTTGTACATGATTTTACAATTCCTTTTTCATCTTTTCCTGTTCCTGTAAATTCCATTTCAACCCCTACTTCTTCAAATGACATGCGGATAAAATCCCTGACTTTTGTAGTGATGCCTGTTGCCAGCACAAAATCTTCCGGTATCTCTTGCTGAAGCATGAGCCACATGCCTTCCACATAATCTTTAGCATGACCCCAATCCCGGCTGGCATCAAGATTACCAACATATAATTTTTTTATGACACCCAAAGCAAGCTGTGCAACGCCTCTTGTAATTTTTCTTGTTACAAAAGTTTCACCACGCAGCGGGCTTTCATGATTAAATAAAATACCGTTGCACGCAAACATATTATAAGCTTCCCGGTAATTTACTGTGATCCAGTATGCATACATTTTTGCCACCCCATAAGGTGACCGCGGATAAAAAGGGGTTTTTTCTGTTTGAGGAATTTCCTGTACTAAACCATACAACTCCGAAGTAGATGCCTGGTAAATTTTTGTTTTTTGAGCCAGGCCCAGCAAACGAACAGCTTCTAATATTCTTAATGTACCGATACCATCTGTGTTTGCTGTGTACTCAGGTATATCAAAACTCACTTTTACATGGCTCATAGCGCCCAGGTTATAAATTTCATCCGGTTGTACTTCCTGAATGATGCGAATGAGATTGGTGCTGTCAGTAAGATCACCATAATGCAGAATAAAATTTCTGTGAGAGATATGAGGATCCTGGTATAGATGATCTATACGATCTGTATTAATAAGAGAAGCACGGCGCTTTATGCCATGAACTATATATCCTTTTTTTAACAGCAGTTCGGACAGGTAGGCTCCATCCTGGCCGGTAACGCCGGTAAGCAATGCTATTTTACTCATGAAAAATCCGGGAGTTTAAAATGGATAATTATTTTTTTCGTTCGTCTATAATTTTTTTCAATCCTTCTTCCAGTGAAGTGAATGGTCGTTTC
>JANOJO010000675.1:0-3588 GCA_031418795.1 Bacteroidota bacterium
CCAAACCACCAATGGAAAATAATCATCCAGTTGTCCTTTTAATATTTCATCACAAACTTTTCCAATCAGTACAGATTTATTTTTTGGTAAAACACCGGCTTCATTATTGGTGATAGCTGCCGCTTTTTTCAGGTAAGCAAATGCCTGGATTATTTCTTTTGGCATCCTGTTAATATCCTCGGCTATTTTAAAATTGTCAATACTGCGCTGGGTTTGTGCTCCATAATAGGCATCGGCCGGCACTTTTACTTCACCCATTGTATCCTTTTCTATTCTGTATTCCATATTTTTTTTTGTAAAAAATTAATGGGGCAAAGGTACAGTCAAACAGGCAATCAGTTATGGTAGTTGTTTGAAATTTCTTTGAAGGATACTTCAGTTGTTTGGGGACTTGTCATACCGAACGGAGAAATTAAGAATTACTCAATTTTGGGAAATGATAGTGAGGTATCTCAAACTATAATGACTCAGAGATACCTCGCTAAGATTGATTATAATTGAATGCTCATAACAGTGCCGCTCGGTATGACAACTCTGCAAGGAGTAGATGATTCAATAAAATATTAAACCTGAGAAATAATAAATTCTCATATTACCGATATGCTTTATTTTTAGAATGATTTTATTTTAACTAAAACACCTGCCATGCGCCGCCTCGATTTTCTCAAACAAAGTTCTGCTTCACTGCTTGTATTAAGCAGCGGAAAAATTCTAAACATTTCTGATTCTTATGAACAATGGATAAGAAGGAAACCTGTTCTTCGTTTTGTTGTTGCTTCCGATGGCCATTATGGGCAAAAAGATACCGAGTACGAAAAATTCTTTTTAAACCTTACAGATAATATCAATAAACAGCAAGAAGAAAACCCGTTTGAGTTTTGTGTAGTGAACGGGGATATTATTCATGATGATGGAAAATATTTTGCCGGTGCAAAAATGGCGCTGGATAAACTGAATGTGAAATATTATGTAAGCCTGGGCAATCACGACCACTGTACCGCCGAAGAATGGAATGAAATATGGAAGATGCCGGTGAATCTTGATTTTAAAATTAAAAAAAATTCTGTGTTGATTGGCACCACCAGTAATAAAGAAGGAACCTACCTCTGCCCCGATGTAAAATGGTTTGCAGAAAAATTAGAAGAGCATAGGAAGCAGAGGAATATTTTCATTTTTATACATATAAATCCCGGCAAGCAGACAAAACATGCTGTTGACTGCCCTGAGTTTTTTGATTTGCTTGCAAAGTATAAAAATGTAAAAGCGGTTTTTAACGGGCATGATCACGATGAGGATAATATTAAAATGAAAAACGGTGTGCCGTTTATTTTCGACGCTCATTTTGGTGGCAACTGGGGTACTGCCTACCGGGGCTTCAGAATTGTGGAGTTGAGAAAGGACAATAGCCTGCTGACTTATATTTTAAATCCATCTGAAAAATTGAATGAACAAATTTTATAAAACTGACTTTATGCGAATTCTGATAGTTGTATTGTTAAATTATTTATTTGTTATTGCAGCCTCTTCACAAACCTATCAACCCAACTGGGAGTCGCTGGATAAGCGACCAACACCCCAATGGTTCAAAGATTCCAAGTTTGGCATCTTCATTCACTGGGGTGTGTATGCTGTGCCGGGATGGAGTACAAAAGGAAATTATGCAGAATGGTACCAGCAGGGATTACAAACAAAAGATACGGCAAGGCAAAATTTTCATAAGGCAAAATTTGGCAACCGTACCTATTATGATTTGGCAAATGATTTCAAAGCTGAATTATATAATCCGGATGATTGGGCAAAGTTGTTTGAAAAATCCGGCGCTAAATATATTGTACTTACATCCAAGCATCATGACGGTTTTACACTTTGGCCAAATGAAAATGCAAATAAAACATGGGGCTTCAAATGGAATGCAATGGATGTTGGACCCAAAAGAGATTTGCTCGGAGATTTATTTAAGGCGGTAAGAAAAACATCTGTACATGCTGGTATGTATTATTCGTTGTATGAGTGGTTCAATCCTTTATGGAAAAGCGATCCGAAAAAATATGCAGCGGAGCATGTTTGGCCGCAGATGAAAGAGCTGATCAATAATTATCAGCCTGATGTATTCTGGACGGATGGTGATTGGGATGCACCGGCAGAAACATGGAAGAGCCAGGAATTTTTATCCTGGTTATACAATGAAAGCCCGGTAAAAAATAAAGTGGTGGTGAATGACCGTTGGGGAAGCGGTGTTCGTTTTAAGCATGGTGGTATTTATACACCGGAGTATCAGCCCGATCTGGATTTTGAAGATCATGATTGGGAAGAAAGCCGCGGCATGGGATACAGCTATGGGTACAACCGTGAAGAAGATGCATGGGATTATAATTCCACACAGTCATTAATCATTGCATTGATTGATAAAGTAAGCCGTGGCGGAAATTTTTTACTGGACATTGGCCCGGATGAGCATGGAAAAATTCCACCCATCATGCAGGAACGTTTATTGCAAATGGGTGAATGGCTGAAAATAAATGGTGAAGCAATTTATAATACCAGCCGTTGGAAATTTCCCTCGCAATGGAGTGAGGGGCGGCGGGATTATAAAGGAGGTAATGAACATATTGAAGGCGACTGGAAAACCGGCGGCGACCTTATGCTTAAACTGACTGTTGATCCTGAACCGGGTTATGCAGTGAAAGAATTATTTTTTACTTATAACAGAAATACAAATTCTTTATATGCCATTTTTCCAAAATACCCTGATAATAAAAAGCTGGTCATAAAAAATATAGAACTTCCCGTGGGAACAAAAATCAGTTTTCTTTCAACCGGGGAAAATCTTGTTTGGAAACAGGGCGAGGATGATGTAGAAATCAATTTACCGGATTACAATCCCAACAAAATAAAATCGCCTTATTCTTTTGCAGTGAAGATTGAAAACTTTGGCAATTATGCCGCCAAACCGCAAATAAAAGTTGAATACAAAACCGGTTCATTACAGCAGGTCATCTCATATATTTCAGTACCAAATACAAAAGTTTATTATACAACTGATGGTACTGATCCTGGTGAATCTTCGGCTATGTATTTAAATCCGTTTATTGTAAATAAAAATTGCCTGGTAAAAGCGATTTCATTTTTAGATTCAAAAGAAAACGGAGCGTTGCAAAGCTCAGTTGTTTCTACTGAGATAAAAGTTTATGAATGGAAAAGTGCAATAAAACCAGTAAAGCGAAATCCCGGAATAGCTTATAAATATTATGAGCCTGTTGGCCAGGTTGATTTGGGTTCTATTAATGATAAACCAACTTCTGCAGGTATTACAGATGTTATTTCCCTGGCTAAAAAAAACCGTACGGATAAATTTGCTTTTGAGTTTTCAGGATATATAAAAATTGAAAGTGACGGTATTTATACTTTCTTTACTGAATCAGATGATGGCAGCCAGTTGTTTATTGATGATGAAAGGGTAGTTGACAACGGAGGATATCATGGTACAGTGGAAAAAAGCGGTAGAGCTGCATTGAAAAAAGGATTTCATAAAATCAGGGTGCAGTACTTCGACGGTGGCGGTGGTAATTCACTTAAAGTTTCTGTTCA
>JANOJO010000676.1:0-4470 GCA_031418795.1 Bacteroidota bacterium
TAACTGATCAGGACTTTCCCAGCGAAAACGTCCGGGTATTTTTGGTTCAAAAGAAATATACTCTGTGGAATCCCAAACATTGAGCAGTGAATCTTTTACCAACGATTTGGAAAAGCGGAAGATAAGATTGCCGGTTTGAGGAACTTCGCCTTTTGCATTCGTGTAGTCAAGATTTACGCCATTGCTTTTACAGGCAGATAAAAAAACTCCGATTACTATCGGGATAAATGCAATTACAGATTTAATACGCATATAGGTGTGTTGATTAAGCCCACTTCCTTAATGTCAGGGTGAGGGCAGGTGTATGATTGAGCGATAAGTTAAATAAAAAAGAGATTCAAAAAATATTCAGGCTGTTCTTTTTTAAAAAAAGAAAAAAGCTGGATAAATGGAGTGGAAAAGCTAAGGAGGAATATCGTGGGTTGGCCGCGACGGGTCTATTGAGTCCATAAATCTTTAAAAGAATTTATATGGAAAGATAGTAGTATGTATGAGGCGAAAACAAATTTTGACAGATAAAGATTTGTTAAGTGCTTTCATTAACCATGCCACCCCGATCTAATCGGGGTGGCATGGTTAAAACTTTTCGGCTAACCGCGGCTATCCGTGCCACGGCTTTGAGCCGTGGCACGGTTATCCTATCTTTCACTTATGGATTTTTTTGCACAAGAACTTTTTCATGTTTACAACCGGGGAAATAATCAACAGAAAATTTTCTTCAAGCCTGAAAATTATTTATACTTTCTGAAAAAAGTCAGAATATATATCCAGCCATATTGCGATATTCTTGCTTATACACTAATGCCAAACCATTTTCATTTTCTTATTTATGCTGACAAAAGAACTATGGCAACAAAAAATATTGGAGGTAAAGAAAAGAATGTACTTTCAGAAGGTATCAGGAATTTGCTTAGTTCATATACACAGGCAATCAACAAACAAAATAATACAACCGGATCGTTATTTCAGCAAAATACAAAAGCAAAAGCTATTGCATTCGGTAGCCCCTTTTATAATATATTTTACCTGAACTATATTCATCAAAATTCTCTAAAAGCAAAGCTTGTAAAAAAAATGGAAGATTGGGCTTACTCATCTTTTCCTGATTATTGCGGAATAAGAAATGGTACTCTATGTAATAAAGAACTCGCCATAAAATTGTTGAATATAGATATGAAAACATTTTATGATGACTCCTATAAAAGTTTGAATGATGACGATTTGGGGGGCTTCTTTTAAATCCGTACCATAATTGGAGTCGTGGCAAGGGAAACAACATCGGTAAACAACATATCCGTGCCACGGTTTGGAACCGTGGCACGGATAACGAGACTTATACAAAAATGAAACGGCGCTTAAACAAAAAAAGAATCCTTCGTTTTCTAAAACGCCTGACTATCTTCTTTGCATCAGTTTTCCTGCTTTTTCTTTTACTCAACTTCATCTTTCCATTAAAAGATAAAATAGAATACTCCACCATCATCACAGATAATAAAGGCGAGGTAATAAATGCGTTTCTTACAAAGGATGAAAAATGGCGGATGAAAACTGAACTGAATGAAATTTCACCTTTGCTGCGAAAAACTATTATTGCTAAAGAAGACAAATACTTTTACCGGCACCTGGGAGTAAATCCATTTGCAGTTGTACGGGCAACATTCAAGAATATTTTCAGCATGAGGAGAACCAGCGGCGCAAGTACCATTACCATGCAGGTGGCCAGGGCGCTGAAACCTAGAAAAAGAAATATAGGCAGCAAACTGATTGAAATGTTCAGGGCATTTCAATTGGAATGGAAATACAGCAAGGATGAAATATTACAGATGTACCTCAACCTTGTGCCTTATGGCGGCAACCTTGAAGGTGTGAAGTCTGCCTCGTTATTATACTTTCAAAAAAATCCTGATCATTTATCCTTAGCTGAGATTACAGCATTGAGCATTATTCCCAACCGTCCTTCATCGCTGGTGATTGGAAAAAACAATGATCTGATAATACAGGAAAGAAACAGGTGGTTAAAGAAATTTGCTGCTGATAAAATATTTACCCAAAAAGAAATTGAAGATGCGCTGGCAGAACCACTGACTGCAAACCGGGGTACTGTACCACACTATGCACAACATCTTTCTTACAAACTGAAAAAACAAGGTGGAGATATTTTCAATACAAACCTTGATCTGAATACGCAACTGAAAACAGAGAAACTGGTAGAAGATTATATACGGTCACAGCGATTGAAGAATATTAAAAATGCAGCAGTCATTATAATTGATAACCGGACACATAAAGTAATAAGTTATATCGGCTCATCCAATTTCAATGATTCTACCGATGGCGGCCAGGTAAATGGGGCAGCCGCCATACGACAGCCGGGCAGCACTTTGAAACCCCTGCTTTATGCAATATGTATGGATGAAGGATTGCTGACTCCGAAAAAAATTCTTAGTGATGTTTCAGTAAACTATGCAGGCTACGCACCTGAAAATTATGATCAAAAGTATAATGGCTATGTAACAGTGGAATATGCACTTGAACATTCTCTGAATATTCCTGCCGTAAAAAGTTTGAAACTGATTGGCAAAGACCCGTTAATTCAAAAACTTTCTTCCTGTGGTTTTAAACAAATAGAAAAAGACAGGAATAAACTCGGACTGTCCATGATACTTGGTGGTTGCGGTACCACGCTGGAAGAACTCACGGGTTTATATTCAGCATTTGCAAATGAAGGCATCTATATTTCTCCATCGTATAAAAAAGAAGATACTGTTCATAAAAAAATAACTGTAATCAGCCCCGAAGCAAATTTTATGATCAATGAAATACTTTCCAAAGTAAACCGTCCGGATTTTCCGTTGAACTGGCAAGCAACTGAACGCATGCCTAAGATTGCCTGGAAAACAGGAACCAGTTATGGAAGAAGGGATGCCTGGAGTATTGGGTATAATAAAAATTTTACTGTTGGTGTTTGGGTTGGTAATTTTTCCGGCACGGGAGTACCTGAATTAAGTGGCGCAAATACCGCCACACCTTTATTGTTTAAAATTTTTAACACCATAGATTACGACAGCGACGAAGAATGGTTTACCCAGCCCAAAGATTGTGAATCAAGAATGGTTTGTTCTGAAACCGGATTGATGCCCGCTGATCATTGTACCAACTTAGTGATGGATTATTTTATTCCGCTTATTTCATCAACTTCCAGGTGTAATAACCTGCAGGAAATAATGATTGCTGCTGATGAAAAAATTTCTTACTGTAAAAACTGTGTGCCTGAAGCTGGTTATAAAAAGAAAATGTATAAAATGATGGAACCGGAAATGCAGGCCTGGTTTGAGGAAAATAAAATGGCTTACAATAAAATACCGGCACATAATCCTGATTGCGAAACAATTTTTAAAGGCAATGCACCTATGATTACTTCTCCTGCAAATGGCTCGGAATATTTATTGAATAAAAAAGATAAAGAACCGCTTCAGTTGGTTTGCAAAACAGCCAGCGATGTAAGTAAAGTATATTGGTACATCAACAATAAATTTTATAAAGCCAGCGCTGCGGGGGAAAAACAATTCTTTATTCCGGAGGAAGGGCCGGTAAAAATTTCCTGTACAGATGATAAAGGCAGAAACAGGGATATTAAGATTACGGTGAGGTATGTGAATTTGTAAAGCCCCACCAAACCTCCCCGAAAGGGAGGCTACAAAGCATTCTACGGTTTTGAACTTTGTTGTATGATTAAGTTTTTAACAAGTCAACTGGTCAAATAATAGCTTATAAGCTGCTTTTTCTTGTGCAGTAATATACGAACAGCCAAGTAAATTGTTAAGGGACGTTTTATATGCCTGGCAATTTGCGGTAGACGGGTTAACACCATAAGTAATTTCAGCTGCGTTAACTTTACTAATAAGATCAGTGCAATTCTTTATTTGATTATTCTTACTGCAACTGATTGCTACCATAAATACCAATGCGAATAATACGACAATAAAAAGTATTTTTTTCATGTTTTTAAATTTTGGTAAACAGTTAGAAAAAAATATAATTCGGGTGTGAAATCAATAGAAAATTAATTACCTCTTTTATCTTTATCTGTCTTTCTTGATTCTTCAGCAACGGGGGCCATTTCTTCCTTTGCAAATTGCTTATAAAAAATATCAAACGATTCTTTATATATTTCTTCCATGATCTTACAAACAGGGTTCCATAAGTTTACATCTTGTTGTAATTCTGCAACAGGATTAATAGTGCTTGTTGGCCATCTAATACTACCAGTATAAGAAAATTTTTTTTCATTAATATCCAAGTCCTTTTTCCAAAGCTTTTCGCTGGAAAAACATGAATATGCAGTTAATTGAACTTTACCACCAATTGAACCATCTCCCTGTGTTACTTGATATTGATAAGTACTAGGACCAACCAAATTCATTACATAAAGTTGTTTCAATTTTCTTTGAAGTTTAGGCTCTATATCTA
>JANOJO010000677.1:0-2317 GCA_031418795.1 Bacteroidota bacterium
CTTTTTTTAAATGAAATATATTGTCTATATATTGTATTCAGTGCAATTCGCCAAGCACTATACAGGTTTTACTTCAAATCTTCAGTTACGAATTCAATCTCATAACCATTTTGGAAAAGATTGGACTGCACGATACAGACCATGGATTCTCATTTTTACAAAATCATTTCAAAATAAAACGGAGGCAATGATATATGAAAAGTGGTTAAAGACCGGAACTGGAAGAAAATTTATTCAGACTTTACAACACTAACCCAGGATTCATATCCGCCAAAGGCGGACACGGGTTCAACTCCCGTCCTCGCTACAAGATAAGGCTCAATTAAGAGCCTTTTTTTAAATGAAATATATTGTCTATATATTGTATTCAGTGCAATTCGCCAAGCACTATACAGGTTTTACTTCAAATCTTCAGTTACGAATTCAATCTCATAACCATTTTGGAAAAGATTGGACTGCACGATACAACAAATAGGCTTACCGGCAATTTCTAAATAATTTTTCTCCCCTGAATAACTCTTAGTATTATGGCAATAATTGCAATAACCAGCAAAAGGTGAATAAGCCCCCCGGCTTGAAATCCGACTAATCCAACCAGCCAACCGATTACCAGGATGACGGCAATGACATAAAGTAAATTTCCCATAAAAATAAATTTTAAATACTGTTAAAAAAATGAATATCCTCATTCACGGAACACAGGCAAATCTGATGTTTTTGTTATGTGTGGTGTTCTCCCCGAAAAATGCTAAATCGCTCCAATAATTTTATCTAATTCCTCTCTGGTTTTTCCCAGTTTAATCTGAAGTTTTCCTAACATTTCTTCCTTCTTGCCCTCTTCAAACAGCAGATCATTTTCTGTCAATAAAGCAAACTTTTGTTTAAGTTTCCCTTTCTGCTCGTTCCAGTTTCCTTTTAATTCTATCATGTTTGTCATTACCCGTAGTTTTAATTTTTGATTAAATATTTATTTTACAAAGGTGGATCCCTTTTCAATGATAAGTGTTACACAATTGAATAATTAGATTACATGATTTACATATTACCGCCCCTGGAATTCTTTCATGACATATCATCTAACGCAAGGCATTGGCAGCCCGGTCAATGAATCAGGTTTTGTTCATTACTTTGACTATGCACTATTGTAATAAAAAGCCCCTGGAAAAACAGGAGCTTAAACCAAAACTAACTGCAATGCGAAACCAAGCCGAACGTGTAAAAGAATTAATTTAAAGATGGGAAGGTTTTTTTTACAAAATGTTACACATTATTAAACCGGCCATCGTCAGACTGTATTAATATTCATCATTCAAACGGCGGGTGAGATAAAACCCCTTTTGTAATCAATGGCGCTATGCAATACTTTAAGTTTTTCAACAATTTTATTTTTCAGAACGCTATGAAACCTTCTTTTTTTAACTTCATTCAGTGCATTTTCATACGTAACTATAGCCTCTTCAAAATGTCCGCTATTTTCATTTCTTAACGCCTCAAGAAATAGATTTGCAGGAATGTTTTTTTTCTTCGTAATTAATGAACGAACTAAAAGGATAATGAGCGATAACCCGATGATTAAAAAAAAGAAATAAAAGGGTGTCATAAAATAATTTTTAGTTACTATAAAGTTGGTCTCTTTTGTGTTGATAATTGTTACATGACCACAGAAAAAAGTTATATGATTCACACATGCAGAGCTGGATGGTATTCATTAAGAAACAGGTATTTCTATAGCAGGTACACCGTTTTTATATTCACCTGGAATGATCACTTCTTTATAACTTGTATACAGGCTAGCCGCATCTTCCTTGGCTTTTTTGCTTTCACTCCTTATCTTCACGCCTTTCTTCATTCCCTTAGTACAAACTTCAATGTAAAACCCATTTCTTAATTGTACCGGGCCGGTACGGGGACTTCCTCTGCTTTTCATAATAAGTGGTATTAAAAATTATAAATAAAAAAATCTATTGCAAATTTATTCCGGGAATTTCGAAATTATCGTTTAGTGTCCCTATTTTGGTAATAGGCTAAACTCTAGTTTTGTACCTGCAGTAGTATTATAACATTTCAAAAAAACTTACATAATTCACACATCTTCCGGGATGGAATGTCTTTTGTGGGTTATCAGGTTGAAGTAAGAACGGGGCTATCCGGTTAAAAGAAACAAATTTAGTCAGTGCTCAGTAAATATTATTAGTATTATCGCTGTTTACCTGTATAATATCCGGTGCTTTTACATAATTGTTGTTGTATCTGAAACGAAGATTAGTAGCCAGTGTGAGTTTGAAAGCTTTGTATTGTTCTGATTTGTGTGGAAAAT
>JANOJO010000678.1:0-15462 GCA_031418795.1 Bacteroidota bacterium
GATGCAGAGCCGTTAAGAATGTATTGCGAAAAAGAAAATACAGGCAAACAGGAAAGGAGTAAGTACAAACCTGCAATGAAAAAAAATTGCTTCAATTTTCCTGTCTTCATAAGGTGATAAAGGTACAAATTGAAGATTGCATAAAAATTTTTAGTAAAAGAAAGGTGGAGCTATTGCTATTGTATGATTCACTAATCTCGCAGATTCTTGTCATGTATGACAAGACGCTGAATGTTTGAGAATTTGAATTGAAAAACTGCTACTACCTGATTCAATAACAGAATTATCTATCTTTAAAAAATCAAACCGTCATTTTCAATTAGCAGAGCGGCAGTTTCACTGGCTGAGTGAAGCAATCAGGTAATTATTCAAAATACTTTGTCACAAATTTTTTATCTTACCTTTTAAAATAAAATAATGGCTAACCCACATCACCGGAAAAAACATAAAGAACAGTTGCGCTTATTTCAAAAAAGCAGAGAAACTAACACGTCAACCGCAAAAGGATCTGCAAAAAATATTTTTGCACTTGTTGGCGCTGTTATAGGCTTAGCTATTGCATATTTTGCAAGTGGTGATCTTATATGGGTAGCAGCAGGCGCATTAGCTGGCGGCATCGCCGGTTATTTTGTTGGTAGAAATATTGATAATACCGGCAAAAAATAATTTTTATTTATACCGCTTGCCGTGTTTAATTATGATATCCACTTTTTGTAAAAGATTGATGTACCGAAGCACATCGCCCCGCACGGCAATGATGTCAGCATATTTTCCTTCACTGATGGTTCCCACTTTATCATCCACTCCCTGAAATACTGCAGGCCAGTATGTGGCCGCTTTAATTGTAAGCATGGGATCCATTCCCATTTCCCTCACCCAAATATCTAATTCGTTCCAGGTACTCTGGCTGTGAAATTTCATGGGAATACCTGAGTCGGTTCCAATCATCATGATTACACCGGCTTCTTTCAATTGCGAAATTTTTTTCTTTAGTGTTGGCTTACGGTATGGCGTTACCTGGAAATATGAAAGCTGCGGAGGATTGCTGATTGATTTTTTTATATCCTGAATAATGCTGTCGGGCAATCCAAGTTTCCAGGAAGGGTCATCGAGGTGTTCATAATTTTTTAAAACATTATCGTAGTTAAATAATCCTTCCACAGTTGGAGTCCAGAAAAGTTTTGTATTACTGTTGGCTGTTCTTTCTTTTATCAACTGCATCACATCATCAGGATATTCTGGTGCGGTGGCAAGTCCTGTGTGTTCAAAACAATCTACGCCTGCTTTCAATCCTCTTCTTATTTCTTCGGGACGATGAGCATGTGCCACTACTTTCAATTTATTTTTATGTGCTTCATCCACCACAGCCATTATTTCTTCCATTGTCATTTGGTCCTGATCAATAAGTTTTATACAATCCACCCCGGCTTTAGCAAGTTTTTGCACTTTGGCTCTTGCATCATCTGCGCCTTTTACACCCCAGCGAAATTGTTCAGTACCCGGATACGATTCATGCTGAATAAACGGGCCGCTTACATACATGGTGGGGCCATCAATTTTTCCACTGTTAATATCATTTCTTACTCCGATGCTTTCTTCCAATGGGCCGCCAAGATCTCTGGCACTGGTGATGCCTGCCATCAGCAATTGTTTTGCAGAAGATGGCATGATGACAGAGCGAAACAGCGGCGGATATTTTTTATCCCAGTAAGCATAATCTGAATGACCGTTAATCATCAGGTGTACATGCATATCCCACAGACCCGGCAACACACTCATTCCTTCAGTAGAAATAATTTCATACTCTTTTGGAATTTGCAGCGTACCTAGTTGCCCAACTTTTATAATCTTCTCTCCTTCTATTAATATTACAGAATTTTTCAGCGGCTCGCCGCCAAAGCCGTCAATCAGCATACCGCCAACAAGGGCTTTTTTTGTTTGGGCTGAAATAATAATTGTTGAAATCAAAAACAGGTTTGCAAAAAATATTTTTCTCATTGTAATTTGGTTGTGATTCTAAAGATAAATTTTATTTAATCCGTAGCCGGAGTTAATTTCTACTGACCCGCAGCGTTGAAATGGCAAAGAACATAATAAGTTTCTTCTTAATAACAAAAATATTAAGTTGCTGACAAAACTATGTTTTAGAGATACGAAGATGTGGAGAATTTTTTTTAAAAAACAACCCGTGTGAAATTTAATCCTGTAAATTCACCCCTGATAAAAAACAAATACAACAATGGGTGATCTGCAGATAAAAAAACAAACTAAGAAATATGATGCCGTTATAGTAGGCTCCGGTGCCGGTGGTGGTATGGCCGCTTATGTTTTGGCTAATGCCGGATTAAAAGTTTGTTTACTGGAAGCCGGCTTTATGTACGACCCGCAAAAAAATATTACACAATTAAAAAACCCCTGGGATAGTCCCCGTCGGGGCGCTTCTACAAAACTTCGTCCCTTTGGAGATTTTGATGCCTGTTATTACGGGTGGACAATAGATGAAGAACCATTTACAAAAGCCCCGGGCACAGACTGGATGTGGTGGCGTGCAAGAATGTTGGGAGGCAGAACAAATCATTGGGGAAGAATTTCACTTAGGTTTGGCCCAAAAGATTTTAAAAGAAAAAGTATAGATGGCCTGGGTGATGACTGGCCGATTGGCTATGAAGATGTAAAACCATATTACGATCGAATTGATAAAATGATTGGCATCTTTGGCACCAATGAAGGTTTGGAAAATGATCCCGATGGATATTTTTTACCACCACCAAAACCGCGGCTGCATGAACTGTTTATAAAAAATGCAGCGCAACAAGCCAATGTAAAAGTGATTCCATCAAGGCTTTCAATACTTACAAAACAACTGCCAGATAATAAAGACAGGGGCGAATGTTTTTTTTGCGGACAATGCAGCCGCAATTGCAGTATGGCAAAAGCAGATTTTTCTTCGCCGAATGTTTTAATATATCCTGCTATGAAAACAGGAAATTTAGATGTGGTGGCAAATGCAATGGTGAGAGAAGTGATGACGGATAAAGAAGGCATGGCAACAGGTGTATCTTATATAAGTAAAGAAGATATGCAGGAGTACCAGGTGGAAGGAAAAGTGGTGGTGCTTGCAGCCAGTGCCTGTGAAAGTGCAAGGTTGATGCTCAATTCAAAATCGCAGCGTCATCCAAATGGATTAAGTAACAGCAGTAATGTTGTAGGAAAATATTTACATGATTCTACCGGCGCTGCCATGGGCGGATTACTTCCTCAACTCTTTGACAGAAAAAAATATAATGAAGATGGTGTTGGTGGTTTACATGTTTATTCACCCTGGTGGTTGGATAATAAAAAATTAGATTTTCCACGCGGTTATCATATTGAGTATTGGGGAGGTATGGGGCAGCCATCGTATGGGTTCAACTGGGGCATAGAAAACCTGAATGGAAAATATTTGGTGAAAGGACAAGAGAAGAATCCAGGCGGCTATGGTAAATCTTTAAAAGAAGATCATCGTTTCTTTTTTGGTTGTGGTGTGGGCATGGCTGGCCGCGGTGAAGCTATTCCCAGAGAAGATAACCTTTGTGAAATAGATCCGAACGTAGTAGATAAATACGGAATACCTGTTTTAAAATTCAATGTAAAGTGGAGCGACTATGAAATAAACCAAGCGAAGCACATGAAAGAAACTTTTAAAGAAGTGATGCATAATATGGGCGCCGTGGTTACATGGGGTGGCAATGATAATGAGAGTAATCAATATGGATTGGCAAAGCCGGGAGAAATAATACATGAAGCAGGAACGGTGCGGATGGGAAACGATCCAAAAAAATCTGCACTCAATAAATGGAACCAGGCGCATGAGTGTAAAAATTTATTTGTAGTGGATGGCGGACCATTTGTAAGCCAGGCAGATAAAAATATTACATGGACTATATTGGCATTAAGTATGCGGGCAAGTGAATACATTGTTGATGAAATGAAAAAAAATAATCTTTAAGGCCCCCTAAATCTCCGCCGAAAGGCGGAGGACTTTAGAGTCTGATTATTTAATTATTCATTATTGATTTGAAAAATATATTTTTATTATGGACAGACGTAAATCATTAAAATTAATAGTTACCGGTGCTTTAGCTGGTGGCGCAATGGCTGCAGGATGTAACGATGATAAAAAAACAGTTGCAGCAGTTGAAGAACCGAAATTTAATCTTGATCGCAATCCGGATGAGGTAAAAAACGAAAAGCGTTTGCTTGCCATGGATAAATTTTTTACTGACCATGAAATGGCAACCATTACAATTCTTGCTGACATCATCATTCCAAAAGATGATATAAGCGGAAGTGCCAGCGATGCAAAAGTGCCGGAGTTTATAGAGTTTATTGTAAAAGACATGCCGCAGCACCAGGTACCCATGAAAGGTGGATTACGCTGGCTGGACATGCAATGTTTTAAACGCTTTGATAAAACATTTAAAGATTGTGATACAAAACAGCAAATAGAAATAGTAGATGATATTGCATACCCGGTTATAGAAATAACAGATGCAAAAGGAAATAAAACAAAAAAAGGTAAAATAAAACCAGGCATGGAGCCAGGGGTAAAATTTTTTAGCTTGATGCGGGATTTAACTGCATCTGGATTTTACACTTCAGAAATTGGTGTAAAAGATATTGGCTATGCAGGTAACAAAGTCACTAAATGGAACGGTGTGCCTGATGAAGTGCTGAAACAATACAATCTTGCATACACAGAAAAAGAATTGAAAGAGTGTGTGAGTTTTGACAAAATATAAACCCGTCTCATCTGCACTTATTTATAAAGTTGTAATTTTATAAAAATCATTTCAAATGGAATTAATACAATTTGATACAAAACTTACATCAGTTTCGGAAATATTAATTCCAGAAAATTTAATTCCGAAGATTGAACTGAACAGGCAAGTCAGAATTGTTGTTATACCCACTGGTGAAAGATTATATGATGACTGGGAAGATGATGAATGGAACAAACTATCCACTATGCTGAATGAAGATGAATAATAATTCTGAATAACATGCAGGCCTATAAGTTTGGTGATATATTAATTCTGAATTTCCCTTTTGCTGAAGGGGTTGGTTCCAAAAGAAGACCGGTAATGGTTGTAAAAGATACTGCTGACGGAGATTTACTTGTATCAAAAATCACAAGCAAAATATATTCTTCCTTATTTGACCATACAATTATAGAATGGAAAACAGCAAATCTTTTATCGCAATTTGTTATAAGAATTCATAAAATTCAAACGGTAGGTGTTAATCTTATTTTAGGAAAAATTGGTAGCTTACATCCGGCAGACAGAAAAGCAATACGCCATAAATTAGTAGAATTAATAATGAAAGTATAATTCAAACAAAATCTTAATTTCAAATGAAAAATAATAATTCATCCCGTCGCAGATTTTTAAGAAACGCTTCAATAACCACTGCTGGTTTTTTTATTGTTCCCCGCCATGTAATTGGCCGTGGATTTACTGCACCCAGTGATAAATTAAGGATTGCCGGCATCGGAGCAGGTGGCAAAGGACAAAGTGATTTAAGCTCATTTGCCAAGAGCACCAATGTAAATATTGTGGCGCTTTGTGATGTGGACGACAGGCAGGCTGTTGCATCAAGAAAAAGTTTTCCCAACGCACCATATTATAAAGATTTCAGGGAAATGCTGGAGAAAGAAAAAAATAATATTGATGCTGTTTCTATTTCCACACCAGATAATACACATGCTGTGGCCACACTTGCCGCCATGCAATTGGGAAAACATGTTTATACCCAAAAACCATTGACGCATGATATTTATGAAGCAAGAACTTTAACTGAAGCAGCAAAAAAATATAAGGTGGTTACGCAAATGGGTAATCAGGGTGGCTCAGGAAATGGGGTAAGAAAAGCAAAAGAAATGTTTGATACAGGCCTGATTGGTGATGTGCATACAGCTTATGCCTGGACGAACAGACCAGTGTGGCCTCAAGGTGTGCCCACACCAACAGGGACTCATGAAATACCGAAAGAACTTGACTGGGATCTTTGGCAGGGACCGGCACAAAAAATAGATTTCAATCCGGCTTATCTTCCATTCAACTGGCGTGGTTGGTGGGCTTATGGTACGGGTGCCTTGGGCGATATGGCCTGTCATATAATGGATCCTATTTACCGCATACTTCCCATTCTTTATCCTGATTCGGTTGAATGCAGTGTAGCAACCCTCTGGAGTAAAATGTGGGATGATTCTCAAAATCCAGAGGCTTGCCCCGCTTCATCAATCATTCACCTGAATTATCCGAGAACAGACGGTAAGGGGAATATTAAAGTATCCTGGTTTGATGGCGGGCTATTGCCACAAAGACCCGATGAACTTTTACCCGAAGAAGCATTTGGAAACTGGGATGGAGGTGTTTTATTTATTGGTACAAAAGGTAAAATGCTGATGGATTGCTATGGCGAAAATCCAAGATTGCTGCCAACAATGCTGATGAAAGAAAAGAAAATGCCTGAAGAAAAAATAAAAAGAGTACCTGAAGGGCATTACCTCCAATGGGTAAATGCATGTATAGCTGGTTATGGAAAAGGAGAAACCAGTTCACCATTTGAATATGCAGGACCATTTACCGAAAGTATTTTAATAGGTAACCTTGCCCTCAGGAGTTTTCAATTAAAAAATCCTAAGAGTACCAGATCGGATGATAAATGGCTTGGCCGCAAAAAACTTCTTTGGGATGCAAAGAATATGAAGATTACAAACTTTGATGAAGCCAATCAGTTTGTAAAAAGAGAATACAGGGATGGATGGAAACTGGGGGTGTAAACAAATTCAAAACGTATTATTGGCGAGGGGTTGCAGCTATGAATAAAGCCAGCACACGGCAAACCCCTCGTGAGCGGCTCGTTTGAGACGTTTAATATAGCTCACATCCACCTGTTTCTTCTTTTATCCCAGCTTGCAAAGCCAATTTTAAACTGAATGGGGCTATTGTATTTATTGGCTGCGGAACCAATAATATAAAATCCAACTTTAAATTTATAAGTAGGATCAAAGGGCCATTTAAAAATTCTTTCCACCCCTGCAAACAATTCTGCGTAGCGCAAATTTCTTTCCGGTGCAATCAGAAAACCGCCACCGGCGATTTCCCGCAGTTGTAGTTTTTTAAAAAGTGGAACCTTATTTAATAATGCACCATTAAACTCATGTACATAATGTGCCTGGTAAAATCGATTAAACACAGGGAAGGTAGAATCCAGTGATTGAAATGCTTCATGCGGATTCATAAACAATAAAGGATCGCCACGCCGCTGAAATTTAAAATCCACCAACCGCAAATCTTTTGTATTAAAAAAACTGCCGGTTATTATTTTATATTTTGAAATACCGGTTATTCCCAATTTCAATTCCTGTTCCATTCCAAATTCTAAATAATCAAAATTGATGGTGCTTTTAAATAAACCCGGTATTCCTTTTTTCCACTCCACATAAAATGTGGGCCATTTAGAACCAAGTAAAATTTTTTCCAATGGCTCACGGATAAATTTCTGCCGTGGTGTAAAGGCTAATCGTACCCTGCTATGCACCGTATTGTAAGGAGTAAATGGAATAGCCTGGTTATCATCGAGCCAGTCTCCAAACAAACTGTCAACTTTTGAATTGGTTTTATAATTACTTACTGAGCGGCGAAATGCCAAATCAAGATCAGTATATAAAAAAAGCCCATTGAGCAATTCAAGGCCATGACCAACACCAATAGAATTGTTTAAATAAAAATTACTCCGTTTAATCATGTTAATCCACGCATCACCATTGTATATATACTGAAAATCTCTGCCAACTGTGGCTCTGTAAAAACCGCGGTTAAATGGATTGTACATTCTGTTAACAGAAATGCTTCCATTCAAATCATGATTGCGCAAACCATAACTGAGATTGGTGAACACAGAAATATTTTTTCTTGTCTTATAGGTTTTTAGAAAAAATACGTTTGCACCAATCCTCGTACCTCCAAACTGAAATGGCTGGTACATGGAGGTAATCGCAGATAATTTCAATGTCCGTTCTTTTTCACGGTTATAAAAAGTTAATCCGTTAAGCAAAAGTTTTTTCCAGGTTATTTTATTTGTCAGCCTGTCAATTGAATCAAGATAAATTTTTGTATGTGTGGCACGATAGACACTGTCTTTATACCGGATAAACCGGATTTCTTTTTCTGTGAGTGGCTCTGTTCTTACTTTTTGCCAAAAGCTGCTGTCTCTTTCATATGCCTCCTGCGCAGTAGTGCTCAGTTCAACACCAAAATATTTTGGAGCAAATGTTTTGTTAAGTTGAAAATCGTTGTAGGTAACTGTAGTTTGTCCTGAGAGTTTTCCTTTTCCTGTTTTAGAATAATAAATGAATTGTTGCCTGGTTATCATCCAGGCTTTGTCATTTATAAAGCTGAATTGCTGATCTATTTCAAAAAAATCATACTCAGGTAAATGATAAGCAGGCAGGCGAAAACGGGAACTAAGAACCGTCCATGTACTGTCCATGATCACCACTTCACCTTCAACCGTTACATTACTTAGCTGACGTGGCTTAATACTGATAGTATAAATTTTATTTTTCCCCTGCTGCTTTGTATTTATCAGCCTGTATTTGTAAGCAGCCAGTCCGCTATAACTTACAGGAGATAAAAACGGAATCTGTGAGAGTATTCTCGATTTTAAAAGATTTTTATAGATACTAAAATCGCCTTCCGTAGTTGAAAGAAAGAAAAGGCTTTCAGGATTTCCTCTTTTTACTACACCAGTTCTTTCTTCTTTTTGCTTTCCTTCAGGTTCATAATCCAGGCGAAGTGAAATTTCTGCCATAGACATGAGCAGCAAATCTGCATTGGGATTTTTCTTTTGTACGGAATCGGGAACTGGCTTTTTTGTTTTTCTTTTGGAAGAATCAATTTGAGTGGCTTTTATATAAACATTACAACTGT
Organism: Bacteroidota bacterium; assembly: GCA_031418795.1. Classification (GTDB taxonomy): domain Bacteria; phylum Bacteroidota; class Bacteroidia; order Chitinophagales; family Chitinophagaceae; genus VBAS01. The sequence continues at coordinate 8,979 of JANOJO010000678.1, forward strand.
ATGCACCCGCAGCAGACAGAATTTCTTCTTTATTACGAATTACATTCCTGATAATCTCTTCTCCCCTGTCTCTGAACTTTCCTTTTACAATTACTTCCGCTAAATTTTTTGAATCATCTTCCTCTAAAATTATATGCTGAATATAATCTTTGGTAACAACCAGCGTAATGATTTGCGATTTATAACCAATGCTGCTGAAAATAAGATCATACTTTCCATTTTCCAGTTTCACTTCATAGTTGCCGTCCTCCCGGCTGATAGCTCCACCCGGCATATCTTTTACTTTTACAGAAACAAATGAAACCGGCTCTAATTTATTATTTGTGATTTTTCCCGATACCGTATAATACTGGCCATGCAGAAAATGAGTGAGCAATAAGAAAAGAAAGAAAAAGCAGCAGCGTGGCATTGGCTTTATTTGCATGTAAATATGCAATCATTAGTGTAACGGAAGAATTAAACAAATATTTTTCCATTTGCTTTAACAAATAGAAAACTTATTGACACCTGTTGAATAATTTTTTTAATCTTTCGCAATTTTTTTATAACTCGCCACCACACCACGAATAAGCGATGAACTGAATCCCTGGTGTTCCATTTCATTCAGGCCGGCAATGGTACAACCTTTGGGTGTGGTTACTTTATCAATCTCATGTTCAGGGTGACTGCCTTTTTCCAATAACAATTGCGCTGCGCCTTTTACAGTTTGTGCCGCAATAAGAGAGGCAGTGGCTGCATCAAAACCAATTTCAATACCGCCCTGTATGTTTGCACGAATGTATCGCATGGCATAAGCTGTACCGCAGGCACCGAGTATAGTGGCTGCATCCATCAGTTTTTCATCAATCATTATTGTTTTGCCCAATTGATCAAATAACTGGCGGATATAATTTATTTGTGATACAGAAGCACCTGCATGAGAAAGGCAAGTCATGCTTTGTTGAATGGCAATTGCTGTGTTTGGCATTGCTCTTATCACCGGAACTTTTTTTCCAATTGCTTTTTGCAATTGCTCCATCCACATCCCGGTGATTACGGAAACCACCACATGCTTTTTAGGATCGAGTACGGGTTTTATTTCTTTTATAATTTCTTCAAAATTGTAAGGCTTTACAGCAAGAATAATTATCTCGGCAGTCTTTACTGCTTTTTTATTATCGCTGTGAACCATACTGCCCTGCTCTGCAAACCGGCTGAGTGATGAAAGATTACGGCGGGTAATTGAAATTTCAACAGGGCGGCTGAATTCACTTTGAATTAATCCATCTGCAATAGCTGAACCAAGATTTCCTCCACCAATAATTGCAATTTTTTTTGACATAAGAATTATTTTTCTTTAAAATTTTCTGCTTTTTTTAACCTCACCCCCAACCCCCTCTCCTTGCTTCGCTTTGCTCGCAATGACGGGAGAGAGGGCTTAGAGCCTTATTGTATAAATATTTTTTTAATAAAAAAGCCACTACGGAATTATTCCGTGTGGCAAACAACGAGTGCAAATATCAGGAATAATCTATGTTTAATGAAATTTGATTTAAGTTCTGTTTCAAAGTCCCCTTTAGGGGATTTAGGGGCGGGGTTCAATAATATTTTCCGCTTGTTAGAAAATTCTTTACATAGGTTTCAACACCTTCTTCCAATGAATAAAATGGTTCTGTATACCCCGCTTTGCGGATCTTATTCATATCTGCCTCGGTGAAGTATTGATATTTATCCCGGATGTCTTCAGGTGTATCAATGTATTCAATAACGGGTTCTTTGCCAAGAGTATTGAAAATAGCCGAGACTAAATCATTAAATGTTCTTGCCTTGCCGGTACCAACATTATACAAACCGGGTTGAGGTTCATGATTCATTAACCAGTAACAAATATTCACTACATCATTTACATAAACAAAATCACGCAACTGGCTACCATCTTTATATTCCGGTTTATGGGATTTAAAAAGTTTTACTTTACCCGTAGATTTTATTTGGTTAAAAGCATGAAAGATCACACTGGCCATTCTTCCTTTGTGGTATTCATTGGGGCCATATACATTGAAAAATTTTAAACCATACCAAAAAGGTGGTTCAGACTTTTGACTCCTGACTCCTGACTCCAGACTCCTTTCTATCGCCCATTTATCAAATTCATTTTTTGATTTTCCATAAGGATTCAGCGGGTTTAATTTTTCTGCAAGATCATGATCATCTTTATAACCGAGTTCACCGCCGCCGTAAGTAGCCGCTGAAGAAGCATAAACTAATGGAATATTTTTTTCAGTACAATATTTCCAGATTGTTTTTGAATACTCCACATTCAGTTTTTCAAGAATGGAGTAATCAAACTCTGTAGTATCTGTTCGGGCTCCAAGATGGAAAACAAAATCTATTTCAGGTTCATATTGTTCAAACCAATCAAACAAATACTCTCTTTCTATTTGTTCTGTAAATAATTTAGTCGAATAATTCGGTTCTTTTTTTTCATTACTGAAATCGTCAACTATAGTAATATTATTATATCCCTGGCTGTTGAGATAGCCAACCATATAACTTCCTATAAAGCCTGCTGCACCTGTAACTAGTATGATTGAATTTTTATCCATAGCCTCACCCCTAACCCCTCTCCTTGCTTCCTCCTCGCTTGTGCTCGGAGTCGCAATGACGGGAGAGGGGAGTAGAGTAAAATATTTTAAATTGAACTTAATGCCGATCCAGCTTCTTCTTTTGATAAATAATTTTCAATGGCTGAATCATACTCATCTTTCCACCAGTCAATGGTTCCCCAAAAATCTCCATCAATCAGCATTTCGCCACTGGTAACTAACCCGATTCTTTCATGTGGAAAATCGCCGAGTGTATTTTCAAATTCGCTTATCAAGTCGGCTTTCACCGCTACCACTACCCTGCTTTGTCCCTCGCCAAACAAATAAGCATCATTGCGCAAGCCATCTTTTGTTTCTAATGTAAATCCAAAATCACGGTTGAAACCGCTTTCACATAAAGTGACAAACAATCCGCCTTCACTTACATCATGTGCACACTGAATTAATTTTTTACTTATGAGTTCAGCAATTTTTTTCTGCAAATCAAATTCATCATCCAGTTCAAAATGAGGAGCAGGAGAAAATTCCACTCCGCAAATTTTAGAAAGGTATTGTGATGAGCCGATATCGTTTGTAGAATGACCAAGTAAATAAATAACATCGCCTTCTTCTTTAAAATCCAGTGTCATTTTTTCCTGAATATTTTCTAACAAACCTACCATACCAATAGTTGGTGTAGGATATACTGGCCCATCAGGATTTTGATTATAAAAACTCACATTACCACCTGTAACCGGCGTATCAAATTTTCTACAGGCTTCTCCCATTCCTTTTATTGCATGTACAAATTGATAATAAACTTCAGGATCATAAGGATTGCCAAAATTTAAACAATTGGTTACACCCAATGGTAAGCCACCGCTGCAAACAATATTTCTTGCTGCTTCACTTACAGCAATCATGGTTCCTTTGTAAGGATCAGCAAATACATAGCGGCTGTTGCAATCAGTAGTTATTGCCAGGGCTTTCTTAGTTCCTTTTACCAAAACCACCGCAGCATCTGTTGGTGCATTGGTAGAAGCATTGTTTGTACAAACCATACTGTCATACTGATTATACACCCAGCGTTTGGAAGCAATAGAAGGCAGCGTAATTATTTTTTCAGCAACTGCTTTTAAATCTTCAGGAATCGCAATTGAATCGGGATTAAATTTTTTTATTTCTTCAAAATATTTTGGCTCACGGTATTCACGATCATACTGAGGTGCACCGCCACCTAATACTAAATCATAAGCAGGTAATGATGCTTCCAGTTCTCCATTCATATAGAAATTAAGAATACCATCATCGGTTACTTCACCAATTACTGAACATGGCAAATCCCATTTTTCAAAAATGCGGGTCACTTCATCTTCTCTTCCTTTTTCAGCAACAAGCAACATTCTTTCCTGGCTTTCACTTAGTAGCAGTTCCCAAGCTTTCATACTTTTTTGGCGGGTGGGCACTTTGTCAAGATCAATTCTCATTCCCACTTCACCTTTTGCACTCATTTCTGAAGTGGAACAAATAATTCCTGCTGCACCCATATCCTGCATACCTACTACGGCACCCGTTTGTATTACTTCAAGGCAGGCTTCTAATAATTTTTTTTCCTGAAATGGATCACCTACTTGTACAGCAGGTAAATCCTGTACACTTTCTGCAGTTATATCCGCTGATGCAAATGAGGCGCCACCAATACCATCTTTTCCGGTAGCGCTTCCTACAAACATCACCGGGTTACCCGTTCCTTTTGCAGTTGCTGAAATAGTTTCTCCTACTTTTAATATTCCCACACTCATCGCATTTACCAGGGGGTTGGTATGATAACATTCATCGAAATAAATTTCGCCGCCAACAGTGGGTACGCCAAAGCAATTACCGTAATGACCGATTCCATGAACCACACCAGATAATAAATGCTGTGTTTTATCTTCTTCTAAATTTCCAAAGCGAAGTGAGTTAAGAGCAGCAATTGGTCTTGCTCCCATTGTAAAAATATCACGATGAATTCCTCCAACACCTGTGGCTGCTCCCTGGAATGGTTCAATTGCTGACGGGTGATTGTGTGATTCTATTTTAAAAACCACACCAAGTCCGTCGCCTATTTCCATCAGCCCTGCATTTTCATCCCCGGCTTTTACCAACATGCGGCTACCATCCCTCGGCAATGTCTTTAACCATTTGATGGAATTTTTATAACTGCAATGCTCACTCCACATAGCACTGAAGGCACAGAGTTCATTGAAGTTTGGTGTACGTCCAAGTTTTTGTTTGATGAGATCAAATTCTCCGGCGGTAAGGCGAAGTTGTTCGGCGGTTTTTACAGTTATTTCCATATTTTTTTAAGAAAGCGCAAATCTACAAACTGGTAAGCAAGTAACAGGATTAAGTTGTAAACTTTTTACCATGATTATTTTCTATTTTGCACGGATATAAATTTTACAGATTGGAATATTTATTATTTGCGGGATACCTTTTTCTTTTTGCCTGGTTAGTAACCAGGGCCGGCTTTTTCAAAAAATCAGGATTGAGTAATGCCCAGTTGGTTATTCTTTTACTGATAAAAATTATGGCGGGTATTTTATACGGCTGGATTGGTATTTATTATGGTCAGTATGCCTATATGTATGATACCTGGGGCTTTCATTATGCAGGGCTGGAAGAAACAAAACTTTTATTCAATCAACCCGCTGAATATTTCAACAGCTTTTTTTCAAGTGGCTATGAAAATAAATACGGAGGTTTTCTGCAATCTGAAAACTCCTGGTGGAATGATCTGAAGAGTAATATGTTTACAAAATTCCTTTCCATTTTCAATATTTTCAGTTTTGGAAATTATTATATCAACGTAATTTTCTATTCATTCATCACTCTTTTAGGTCCACTTGCATTGTGCAGGGTAATGAACGATGTTTTTCCCGGAAAAAAATTGCAGGTGATTTTAGCTGCATTTCTAATTCCTTCTTTTGTTTACTGGACAAGTGGCATTCATAAAGACGGTTTAGTGTTCCTGGCAATAAGCCTGATCGTTTATCATTTTTATTTTGGATTAAAAGAAAAGAAATTTTCATTTAGAATAATTGCAATGATGCTTATTTCTGTTCTGATAATTCTTATGTTCAGAAATTTTATACTCATTATTCTCATTCCGGCCATCACAGCCTGGTATGTATCCACCCGCTATTCCAATAAAATAATATTAGCTTTTTCATTGGTTTATTTTCTGTTTGCAGTCATGTTCTTTTCCTTCAGGTATATTTCACCTTCATTAGATTTTCCACAGTCTGTAATAAATAAACAAAATGCGTTTCGGAAATTGCAGGGCAATTCTTCCATTAAGCCAATTGATCTTGATCCAACTCCATTGAGTTTTTTAAAAAATAGCCCGAGAGCATTAAGCGCAACTATACTCAGGCCATATCCGGGTGATGTAAAACATTTACTTTCTTTGGCAGCGGCTGTAGAAACTTTCATTTTGCTTTTACTTTTTCTTTGTTTTCTTATTTGGAGAACAAATGGCATTCAATCAAAAGCATTCCTCTGGTTCTGCATATTTTTTTCTGTCAGCTTTCTTTTAATAATTGGTTACACTGTAAATTTTGTAGGAGCAATCGTTCGTTACAGAAGTATTATACTTCCTTTTTTATTAGTGCCGGCCATTTGTCTTACCGATTGGAAAAGGATACTCGCCTTCTTTTCTCCAAATATTAAAATAAATTCTAACATTTGACAATTTCCGGGGAATTTCATTTTTTTTAACCCATATTAAAAAAGTAATTCCCAATTTCTCAACAAATTTGAAATAAAAAGTCATTTTCAAAAAATTTTTTAATTTTTTGTGAAAGAAAAACTTTTCTTTGCAAAAAATTAAAATTATGTCTCTTCGGTTTAATGCAATCAACAACCTGGCAACAAAG
>JANOJO010000679.1:0-1633 GCA_031418795.1 Bacteroidota bacterium
AATAAAGGGCAACAGTCTGCAGATACATTTGTGGCATCACTTCAACCGGCTGATATAAGCTGGGTCTGAAAAAAATTTTTTACCTTTTTAAAATGCTTTCTTATCTGCTGAAGTGTTGGCCCGCTTGCTTAATTTACTACAACTTTTTATTGGCACCGTTCTGAAACAACCAGTATGCTTCTGAACGAACATCATTAATCAATATCTCCAAGGCCAAAACGATTGTCAATTTTTAAAAAAGCAAATGCTGCCTTCTTTTCAATTCCATTTTTTTTATAGCTTACCATCAATATATACCAGGTGCCTTCCGATTCTTTTTCGGTAAAATATTTTTCAATTGTATAACTGCTGTCCCTGTTAACCGATTCGTTGATTCGGGTACAAACCTCATCCACCCCTTTTCTATCTTCTGCATTACTATAGTTTGCAAAAACTTTCCATGCTCTGTCTTTATCATTACCCTGGTAAATAATAAAAGGAGCGGCTTTGTAAAACAAACCAAGCTCCGTTGTTTTAGGATCAGCAAAATCAACATTTTTACAAACAGAAAGCAACGATTGTAATGCGGTGGCCGCATCAGCAGAATCTGATTGCCTGTTTTGTGCTTTTGCAAACGACATGGAAGCAATTGAAGTAAGAAAAAGTATAAAATATTTTGGTTTCATAATTTAATATTTATCAAATTCTTTTCAGACGAGTCTCCTCCTGAACTTAATAAAGTTACAATCTAAAAGAATCTAAGGAGGGACTCGTCGTAAACCAGCTTATTCTTTCCATAATCCTAAGTTCATAAACTCCCTGTAATCTTTCATGGCAGAACCGCCTTGCCTGCCGCTGATATAAAAAGAAGCGGAACTGTGAAAATAATGAATAGAGCTATCTGCAATTTTCCACTTTCCTGTACAGGGGTTGTTATGTATGTAATGCAATTTTTGTAAAATAAATTTTTCCGTTCTGCATTCCTTTACATCAAATGAATCAATCCATACTTCGTGTTTTTTACCACGGCTTTTATCTTTGGCATGTACATCAAGTGCCAGTTTATTTAATAAGCCGATCTCGTTTTGCAGTTTCAGTCTGTTTATTATTTCATACGCCATAAACCGTTTTCCATTACCAACATGTGTATTAAGCGACTGTTTGCCTCCTGCAAAGTGTAATAATAAATGCAAATGGTTGGGCATAATCACATACCCTGTTATTGTATGGCCTTTTGAACTAAGGACATTGAACCAATTATAAACAAGATCGTATCCTTTGGTAAGTTCAATCAACTGCAACCATTGATGACAAGTAAACGTGATAAAATATATTCCAGGTTCTGTTATGGGTTTATGAACAGACATATTTGAAAGGTACAGCAATTTACTAAAGCGACGAGTCCCTCCTTAGAGTTTTATAGTTCATAATTCATTTAGTTCAGGAGGAGACTCGTCGGGAAAGTTTTAATTGCGGGGCAGGTATATATGATAAAACAAAACCCGCCATGCAGCGGGTTTAATAAATTATTTATCGGGAAGATTGCTTCGTTTCTCCCGTAATCAAAACGCTTTTTGCGTTGATGCTTTTTTCCATTTGTTCAGTTGCTCACACTCTGTTATTTCAGCATCAATCATAATATAATAAGTGGGTA
>JANOJO010000680.1:0-1566 GCA_031418795.1 Bacteroidota bacterium
GTTTCTCCCAATCCTTCAATAAGTTTCAAATCGTCTGAATTTAATTTGAATAAACCGGAAGTATTATCCATTACTTGCTTCGGTGTTCTGATACCTGGAATAATAGTTGACACCTCTGGATAACTAAGAATATAGCTCAGGGCCAATTGAGTTTTTGTACAATTATATTTTTTGCAAAGTTCCCAAACTGGCTCCAATGCTTTAGCACAATTATCAACCACTTCTTTTGTTAAACGGTTTTTTCGGTGATCGTTTTCAGAAAAAGAAACTCCATTGTCAAACTTACCCGTGAGTAATCCAAACTGCAGAGGCATTCTTGCAATGATGCCATATCCTTTTTCTTTTGCTTTTTTTATTAAAGGAAGAGTTTTCTGATTTAAAATATTCAATACTATCTGAAATCCGTTTCCCAGATTTTCATTAATTAAAAAATCAGCTTCGGGTAACGGGTCAAAAGTATTTAATGATAAACCCCAGTAACGGATTTTTCCCTGCTGCTGCAAATGTTTCATCGCTTCAATACATTCGCCATTTTGCAAATGAAGTATTCTTGCTGTGTGCAACTGATAGTAATCAATCATATTCCTTTTCAATCTTGTTAAAGATTGTTCACAAGCCTTAAGAATATATTCTTTTGAATAGTCAAATGTGAATTGTTCGTTTCTTGATACATTGCCAACTTTGGTTGCAATGATTATATCTTTTCTTTCGCCAATTATTTTACCCAATAAATTTTCCGAATGTCCCAATCCATAAATATCTGCTGTATCAAAAAAATTAATGCCGGCATCCAGTGCAGCATGAATTGCTGTAATTGAAACTTTATCATCCGCATCACCCCAGCCGATTGGAATATTCCCAATCATGGCTCCGCCGCCAATAGCCCATGCGCCAAAGCCGATTTCACTGACTAGTAAATCTGTATTGCCGAATTTTCTGAATTGCATTTTAATAAAATAATATTATTGCTCTGGCAAAGAGTACCATTTTTTATATGCCATCTGGTAAAGAGTGGCCAGCAGCACAAGCAATAAAATAAAGCCGCCAACTTCTGCCATAAAAAAATGTAGTCCTTCATTTATAAATAGACTCTCATAATTCTGCCGTTCTATCTCATTCTGAAAATCGTACTTATGTTGCTTTCTTAATGCTGCGTAATATGTTGCAGTTATTACCAATGGCATGAACGGTGTGATAAAGACAAGAAGATTTAACCCGATACCTGAAATTACATTTCGTCGTCTGGCAATTATAATAGTAGCTGTTAGTATAGAAAAAATAATAAAATAAACGATACACCATGTAAAAAAAGCGTCTTCCTCATTATTTGAAATTGTAAGGAATAAACCTGTAAGAATACTTAGTACAACAGAAGCTAATAGTGAAAGAAAAAATGTTCTCCTTGTTGTATGCCGGTAAATCATGACTAACAATGCAAGTGCAAGTGTAATATAGTATGCCACCCGCCAGCAAATTTCAATTGTACTGCTATCCCACCTGTATTTTTTATCAGCAATATTGTCAATCGGTCTGTTAACATAATCCAAATCGTATTTATCTTCAATC
>JANOJO010000681.1:0-1823 GCA_031418795.1 Bacteroidota bacterium
CTGGCTGATTATTTACGCCTGAGAAATATTCCTTATTACAGCAAGCGCAGTTTGAACATACTGGAGCTGCCCATGGCACAGAAGATAATTCTTATTTTAAAATACTTAGCAGCAGAACATGATGTGTCCTATGGCGGCGATGAAATGCTTTTTGAAATACTTCATTTCAACTGGTTTCATATTCCTGCTATAGAAATTGCAAAGCTGAGTGTGGAAGCTGCAGAAACAAGATATACTGACAGGCAAACATCTTTAAGAAAATTACTTGCGGATAAGTCTGCTGCGCCGGCCAAAGATCTTTTTACCGGCAATATTCATGAAGGATTAAAAACAGTATCTGGTCTTTTGGAAAAATTTATAAGCAATGTTCCCAATCTTACCCTGCAGCAACTTTTTGAAAGTACTGTTCGTGAGTCTGGTATTCTCAATGATATTTTAACAAGTACTGATAAACATTTTCAATTGCAGGTGCTTTCCGGTTTATTTGATTTTATAAAAGAGGAATCCCGGCGCAATCCATCTTTATCTTTAAAAGAACTGGTGAAGCTTATTGAATTGATGGAGAAAGAAGATATCAGCTTGCCATTAGTGCAGGTAAGCGGCAATGAAAAAGGAGTAAACCTGCTTACGGTACATGGCGCCAAAGGTTTGGAATTTGAACATGTATTTTTTGCCGGTTGCAATTCTAATTTCTGGGAAAAGAAAAGAAAACCAGGTGGCGGTTATAAACTGCCCGATACAATTCTCTCTTCTACAGCCGGAGGAGGCCATTCAAACGATGAGGAGTTAAGACGATTGTTTTATGTGGCGCTTACCCGTACAAAACAACACCTGCATATTTCTTACAGCAAATTTAAAAACGATGGCAAAGAACTGGAGCCTTCTGTTTTTATAGAAGAAATTAAAGCTGAGCATGATTTACCCATTGAAAAAGTATTTATAGCACAGGAAATGCTGAGTGAGTTTGCAGTACTTCATTTTGAAGAAGCTGCAATACCTGAAATTGAAAAAATAGAAAAAGAGTTTGTAGAAAAACTGCTGGAAAAATTTGTGATGAATGTAACGGCGCTGAACAATTACCTGAAATGCCCGCTTGAATTTTATTTTAAAACACTTATTAAAATACCTACCGGTAAATCTGAAGCAACAGAATTTGGTTCTTCGGTGCATTATGCACTGGAGCAGTTGTTCCGTAAGATGCAGGATGGAAAACAGGATAAATTTCCATCAAAAGAAATTTTTATTGCCGACTTTGAATGGTACATGCACCGCCACCGCGAAAGTTTTTCAAAAGAACAATTTGAAAGAAGAATGGAATACGGGCAGCAGGTGCTGGGAAATTATTACGATACATACATCAGCAGCTTTAATAAAATAGTTGCTATAGAAAGAAACATAAGAAATGTTGTTGTAAAAAATGTACCCATCAAAGGAAAACTTGACAAACTTGAATTTGATGGCAAATCGGTAAACGTGGTGGACTATAAAACCGGCGACCCGGATAAAGGAATCCCGAAAACAAAAGGGCCATCAGATAAAGAACCCTATGGGGGTGATTACTGGCGGCAGGCTGTATTTTATAAAATTTTAGTGGACAATTACCAGCAAAAAGACTGGCAGGTAGTAAGTACCGAATTTGATTTTATAGAACCTGATAATAAAAAGAATTATCAGAGAAAGAAAATTGCTATTACTCCGGCTGATATTGAAACGGTGACACAGCAAATAATTTCTGTTTGGGAAAAAATTCACAATCATGAATTTTATACTGGCTGTGGCAAGCCTGAATGTCACTGGTGCAATTTTGTAAAAACAAATAATCT
>JANOJO010000682.1:0-4247 GCA_031418795.1 Bacteroidota bacterium
CTCGCCACCGGCTGGAAACCCGTTGAACCCATCAAGGTAAAATCAAAAGATGGTAAGTGGGACCTGTACGGCCTTATGTTCAAGCCCAAAGATTTTGATCCTACAAAAAAATATCCTGTTGTTAATTATGTGTATCCCGGTCCGCAAGGCGGGGGCGTGGGCACCCGTAATTTTGGCCCTTCCCGTGGCGATCACCAGGCACTGGCCGACCTGGGTTTTATTGTTATCATTATTGATGGCAGTTGTAACCCCGACCGTTCCAAATCTTTTCACGATGCCTGTTACGGTAATATGGCCGACAACACACTGGATGATCAGGTGAGCGGCATTAAAGAACTGGCTGCAACAAGGCCTTATTTAGATTTAGATAAAGTAGGCATCTGGGGTCATTCAGGCGGCGGCTTTGCCACGGCCGATGCCATGTTCACCTTCCCCGATTTTTATAAAGTAGGTATCTCCGAGTCGGGCAATCACGATAACCGCAATTACGAAGACGACTGGGGCGAAAGATATATCGGCCTCGAAACAAAAGGCCCCAGCGGAAAAACCAATTACGAGGAGCAGGCCAACCAGATAAATGCAGGCAACCTTAAAGGCAAGCTCATGCTGGCCCATGGTGGTATGGACGATAATGTACCGCCTTACAATACCTACCTGGTGGTAGAGGCATTACAAAAAGCCAATAAAGATTTCGACCTCGTGGTTTTCCCCAATGCCCGCCACGGCTATGGCGCCGATAGTTATTATATGATGAGACGCCGCTGGGATTATTTTACAAAAAACCTCATGGGCGCCGAGCCACCAAAAGAATATAAAATAAACCCGGCCGGGGCAACGGCTGCAACCCCACCTCTAAAAAAAGACAGTGCAACAGTAACTGCCCGTACAAACACCGTATTCAGCCGCATACCGGTATCTGTAACCAACATCACGCTCGATATATTTGATAATGGCACCGTTGATGGCGATACCATCAGTGTGTATTACAATAACAAGATATTGGTAAGCAACCGTGGCCTTAACGAAAAAGCCATTACCGTAAACCTCATGCTCGACGAAAAAGCACCGCAGCACGAAATTGTACTCTTTGCACACAACCTCGGCAGCATACCGCCCAACACAGCCACTGTTATTGTAAAAGCCGGCGACAAGCGTTACGAACTACGCAGCAGCGCCAGCCTTACAGAGAATGCAGTGTTGGTATTGGAGTATAAGCCGAAATAAAACGAAAATGTCATGCTGAGCTTGTCGAAGCAGGGTTACGGAGCGGAAATTGTCTGAACCAGGATTTTGCAGGATTAAATAGATTTATTAGATTAGTAAATACAGCAATCCACTAAATCCAAACAATCTACCCAAATCCCCGTTCAGACAAACAGCGCCAGCCTTACCGAGAATGCAGTGCTGGTATTGGAGTATAAGCCGAAGTAGTAACGTCATTGCGAGGGAGGCACACCAAACTGAACGTCATTGCGAGGAGGAACGACGAAGCAAACTCCCGATTACGGAGCATAAGTAAAAAACAAAGCCGGTAATTTTGTTACCGGCTTCAGTATTTTATAGCAGCATTGTTGTATCACTCACTAGTTTATGGAGTACAGCAAACCAATCCTTTGCAATTTTTTTATGAATAAAATCTTGATATAACAGATTCTCCTGCCACTTCATCATAGCCATTCATGACCCATTCTCTATCATGGCATTCGACTGTTGTTCCTTCTACAAGATAATCTATAACAATATGATGGATATAGTCAATTAAAATAGCATCTTTTTTAGTAAAGAAAGGACTGTGAGAGGAAAATAATAACTGGTCAAAGGAGTGTGGCATTAATGATTTAATAAAAAGCAACAATTCCTTTTGATAAAGTGGAGACAAATTCAATTCAATTTCTTCAATTATTACAATCCGTGACTTACTCATATGAATTATTGTAAGTAAGTAAAGAAATTGTTGAATACCTGTACCAAAGTTTTTAAGAGGTAATTTACCCTCATTATTTTTAAGCATTATTTCAATCTCTGAATCAAATTTTGTAAATCCGATATCATTTGCATGATTAAAGGGGAAGGAATTTAAATTTGAGCCTAATCTGCCTCTACCATCTTCAGAAAATTCAAAATTCCCCAGAAATCGATTTAGTAAATTAAAACTTTCATTTTTTTCGGCATTAATATACAGCTCATACAATGCATTTTTGAAATTTTTCACATCAAAAGTTGCAACTCCATCTTTTACTTTCTCAATAGTTAGATTACGATCACTATCAATTAACAGTACAAGATCATTCAAAATAAGTAGGATATCAGCCCCAACTTGTTTATCAATTTTCGAGCCTTTGGTAGGAAAAAATTCATCAATTTGGTCTTCATATTTATAAAATATTTTACCATTTAAAAGAGCTTTTTGAATTTGAAGGTATGATGTTTCAGTATCTCTGGCTGTAATTTCACCAACCAAAACTAATTTAGTCTCATTAGTCTTTGATAAGAAATTTTCTGCTTTTAGTTGCTCCTCCTGCGGCATCAAATTATTCCTTATTATTAATTCAACAGTAAATGTTATTGCGTTATCACGATTATTTTTTGTAAATAAAAAAGGTTCGCTCCAAATATACCCACTCCAAAAATTTGTAGTTTCGACTAATGTATCTGTAATTGTTTTTATTGATTCGCTGGATTCGTATTTTATTTTGGTTCCTTTCCTTTTTCTTTCAAATAATATTTTTAAAAATTTAAAAATATTCGATTTCCCACTATTATTAAATCCAAAAAACAAATTAACATCACCTAAGGCTTCAACTTGTGTATTCACAAGACTTTTGAAATTTTGAACTTCTATTTTATTAAGTTTAATCATGTTCTTATTTATTAAAAATTCTAAGAATATCCCCTAGAAGAAGATTGTATGTTTTTTTATTCATTTTACTTTCTTGCATGTATTCTAGTAGTAAAATATTTATCTTTAAAAAAGTATCAAATGTACTCTTGTTTTGAAAAAGAGGATATGATTCATTAACGATAGTTTTACCTTTTTCAAATTTTACCGCTGGCAAATCTGTATTTTCATAATCCCAATCATTTAAAACAAGTTTATAATTTTTATTTAAGACCCTAATTATTTTGTCATAATTAACAACACCTTTAGACAGAATAACTTCTTTTGCCGTTTTATTTATTTTTGTAACATTACTATTCCCGTCCTCCCATTTGATAACATAGCCCTTATCTTTTAGCGCCTTAATGTCTTGCTCAATTTTATCTTTTTTAAGATTTTTTAAACTAGACACTTTTTGGTTATTTGAAAAATCACTTAATTCTTTCTCTTGGGAATTGAGAGTGTCTAATTCATTGGCCCATTTAGCGATTCGTTGTCGTAAAAAATCCTTTAATTTTTCATAGTCTGGACTAAAATTAAACTTATCTCTGGATACACTGATGAGTTCATTTAAGCCCTCACTTATACTTACTTCCCCTGTTAAATGAGCAATCTTTCCATATACTTTTCCATCCATTCCTAAATCAAATGTTGTTCTTTCTCCTACTCCAACATTCAAATTTCTAAGCATTAAGTGTCTAGCTTCAACAGGGTCTATTGTTTTGTAATCAGATAATATCGCAAATTTGAATTTAATATTCCCTATGCTTTCTTCTTTTGTTGAGATTTCAAGAATATTGAATGAATGGATATTCCTATATAAAGGGGTTTTATTAAAATGTATATGAAATGGTAAAACTGAAAATGATGTAAACAATTCATTCAATTTTCTTCCAACAGGGATTTTACGATCATATTCAATCGGAAGATATTCACATAAATCCCATTTTAAGAGAGTCATGGGGGCGAAATTTTTAATTGTGCTTCTCTTTGTTTTTGACGCATACTCCCCCTTAAAAAAAGATCTTGTTAGTTTACTAAATCCGACTAAACGAATTCTAGTAAATTGTTCGTTGAATAGTTTAGAGTTTTTTGTAGTTCCTCCATAAATAGGTATTGCATCCACATCGATTGTTGATGCATCATTTCTAAAATATTCAGTGCTGGTTATAGTTGCATTTACAATTTCGTCAGAGCCCCTTTTTTTTGTTTCAATAAGATATTTATCACAAAATGGTAGAACAGATAGAAAACCTACTCCAAATTGGCCGACGATCTTTCTTTTGCCTTTTGTTATTTGTTCATCCTTTTTTCGATTTTTGCCTGCGATTCGGAGATAAAATGCAAAATCATTTTCATCCATACCTTT
>JANOJO010000683.1:0-9323 GCA_031418795.1 Bacteroidota bacterium
GGTCGTGGGTTCGATTCCCATTTGCCGCTCAATTTATTTTTTGACTTTTACAGGTGGTTTCTTCGCCACTTTCACAAAATTATACGCCATCGTCAACCGGTAATTTTTTGTTTGTGTGGTATTGTATGAACGGAGTTCAAAATTTTTACCGTAAGTAAAACTATTTGTTTGCTGATTGCGGAAGGGGTCAATAAAATTTACGGTGACAGTAAAACGTTTTTTAAAAAATTTCTTTTGTACACCAGCATTCATACTCAGGTTCCAGCTTACTGCGCCTTGCGGATTTGCAAACCTGCTGGTGGTAAAATTGCCTGTGAAGACCCAAATATCTTTTGCTGAATAATTTCCATTAAGTGTGGAAGTAAATGAGCCGCCATCTCTGAACCTTCTCACAGTTTTATCGTAATCGCTGTACTTATTATAAGTATAGCTGGAACTTATATTCAGTTTTATTTTTTTATTTAATGTAAAACCATTCCATGTGCTTATTTCATATTCTTTCCTGTTGCTGATGTTTTCCCATGTAACCTGTGTTTTTCCATCGGGCAATAGTGTACGCAGCTGGCTGAAAATATCTTCAACAATATTATAACCCATACCAACATTCAAATAATATTTTGGTTTTGTTCTGCCAAGTACCAAATCAAAATTATGCGCCAGCGATGGCAGCAACTGATAATTTCCAAACCGCACATTGTATGGGTCAGAAAAATCAATAGTTGGATTAAGTTCGTTTATTCCCGGGCGGCGAATAGTGCGGCGGTAAGAAAAAGTAAGATTCAGTTTGTCCTTCCAGTTTTTATTAATATTTCCAAATGGCAAAAAACTCCAATAATTATTTCCAACTTCATTTCCCTGTTTCAGTAATTCAAATCCGATGGTAGTAGCTTCCGCAGCAAGCCCTGCTGTGATGCTGAAATTACTGCCTATAATTTGCTTTAGTGATGCCCGCAGGTTAGTTACATCCTGGTGAAATTTAAAATTGTTACTCAGCAAATCTAAATTTACAAAAATGCCTTCCGGTTTCTTTTTATAACTGGCATCAGTTTTAATATGGCTGTTGCTGCGGTTATATGCTCCTCCAATTGAGAGATATGTTTTTTTTGCAACGAGGGGTCTGTCATAGTTTATTCGCACATTATATCCATTACCCCGGTTATCAGTAATTTGATTTTGTGTAGAATCTATTCCATTGGCTGAATGGTCAGGATTAAAGAATTGCTGGTAATACATCCTGTCATTTTCATTTTTAGAAAAATTGGCGCCGGTAATAATCTTAAACAGTTCGCCGGGTTTCTTTCCACGCAGCGTGTAAGTCAAATTTAAATTGGGATTATAACTATCACCCCGGCTTTGTATTGTTCTTTCACTTAGTTTATAAATTTCATCAAAGCGGTTAAGATTGGTGTATTCAGTATTACTTCTGTTATTAAAATCATTTTGATTGTAACCGGCCACAAAATTCAACGATTGATTTTTTTTGAAATCATAATCAATATTCACCCGAAAATTGGGTCGTGTATTTTTATTGGAGCTATTGTTTATTGTATTAAAAAAATTGGCGGAATCAGTATAAATATTTTTTCTTGATGAATGTCCTTCGCCTTCAAACCGGTTGAGTGAAACGCCGCCATTTATATTTATTGCGAATTTATTTTTCCGGTAATTAAAATTGGCATTAACAGTGGCTTCACCCCTGCTGCCTGCTGACAAACTCAACCTGCCACCCATTCCCATTTTTCCTTTCCTGGTAGTAATATTTATTACACCGCCCTGCTCATTGGCATATTGCGGTGGCGGGTTTGTCATCACTTCTATTTTATCAATTGAACTTCCCGGCATTGATTCTAATAAATCCTGCAACTGCTGAAGATTTAATTCCACTGGTTTATCATCAATCAGAATTTTTGGTTCTTTACCCCGCACCAATATTTTTCCCGAAGGGTCTTTTGAAACAAGAGGAACATTATTTAAAAGTTCGCTGGCATTGCTGCCGGCAGCCAGTGCAGATTCTGCAACATTGAATGTAATATTTCCTTCCTTCGATTCAATCATCGGTTTCTCTGCATAAATAATTACCGTTTCCAGGTCTTTTGATTTTGTTGAAAGCCGTATATCGGGTAAATTGAAATCAAATCTTTCTGCTCTTACATAAATGCTGTCAATTTTTAAACCAGCAAAACCAACAGAAGTAAACACCAAACTATAATAACCAAAAGGAAGTTGTGAAAATTTAAAGTCGCCATTCTTATCAGTTGTCTGGCTTAAAAGTTTTCCTTCAGATAAATATTTCAATTGAACTGTGGCGTCTGCGATGGATTTTTGAGAAACGGAATCGAGTAAGTTGCCTGAAATAATTCCGTCTGGAAGTTTTTTCACTTCCTGTGCCGGAGTAATAAAACCAGAAACCAGAAAAAATGCCAGCCAAACGAATAATCTCATAATACAAATTTAGACACTTCATTCCCTGAAAGCCTGCTTTTTATGTCAACAGTATTATTTGTTTCTGTGTTGCCATGCCATCATGTCACCAACTCCCCATTATTACTTAAATTTGCAGCCCGCCTGTTGGTAGCAGGTTTTAATTAATTTTTTCATGCTCGATTATATAACAGATAAGATTCAGGATGAAGCCCGCCAGGGTGAGTCATTTGCTCCCTTTGCTGAAGAATCCAATCATTATAAAAAACGGTTTTATATTGAAAGCTATGGCTGCGCCATGAATTTTTCTGACAGCGAAATTGTTGCCTCCATTTTAAACAAAGAAGGATTTGGTGCCACCAGAAATTTTGAAGAGGCCGACCTTGTTTTACTAAACACTTGCTCCATCCGGGAAAAAGCAGAACAGACTGTAAGAAAAAGACTGACTGAATTTAAAAAAATAAAAAGAAGCCGTCCGGGAATGTTGATAGGTATGCTGGGTTGTATGGCTGAACGTTTGAAATCAAAATTGCTGGAAGAGGAAAAATTAGTAGATATAGTTGTTGGCCCCGATGCTTACAGAAGTTTACCTGGTTTAATAACAGAAGCTGAGGGCGGACAAAAAGCAGTTAATGTTTTACTAAGTCGTGAAGAAACTTATGCTGATATCTCTCCGGTTCGGTTAGATAGTAATGGCGTTACTGCTTTTGTAAGTATAATGCGTGGCTGCAACAACATGTGTTCTTTTTGCGTGGTGCCATTTACAAGAGGAAGGGAAAGAAGCCGTGATGCAGATTCAATAGTAAATGAATGTACAGAGCTTTTTGAGCAAGGGTTCAGGGAAGTGACATTATTGGGTCAAAATGTGGACAGTTATTATTGGCAAGCTCCCCCACCCCCCGAAGGGGGGATCATTGAAGACACTAATAGTTCAAAAACATTTTCGAATACTCTGAGTGTTAAAGCCCCTCCTTTGGAGGGGTTTGGGGAGGCTATCACCTTCGCCAATCTGTTGGAAAAAGTAGCTTTGATTTCTCCCCTGCTCCGTGTCCGTTTTTCTACATCGCATCCAAAAGATATTACGGATGAAGTGCTGCATACAATGGCTAAATATGAAAACATTTGCAAATACATTCATCTGCCGGTACAAAGTGGAAGTACAAGAATTCTACAATTGATGAACCGTACATATACAAGAGAATGGTATATGGCTAAAGTAAATCGCATCCGTGAAATAATGCCTGACTGCGGAATAAGCTCTGATATTATTGCCGGCTTTTGTACAGAAACAGATGAAGACCATCAGGACACAATCAGGATTATGGAATTCAGCAGGTACGATATGAGCTATATGTTTTTTTACAGTGAAAGACCGGGCACTTTGGCTGAAAAAAGATATGAGGATGATGTTCCTGAAGTGGTGAAAAAGAAAAGATTACAGGAGATAGTTGAAATACAGGGCAAATTGTCTTTTGAAAGTAATAAAAAGGATATTGGCAGAATATTTTCTGTTTTGATTGAAGGAGACAGTAAGAAAAATGAACAGGAATGGAAAGGAAGAAACAGCCAGAATAAGATGATAGTTTTTCCAAAAGAAAATTATCAGCTTAAAAAAGGGGATTATGTAAATGTGGTAGTAACGGATTGTACGCAGGCTACGTTGCTTGGAAAAATTAAATTGGATTTATTTGAAAATGAAATTCGATGTTGAAAGAAATTAAAACAGAAATAGAAAAGCTTGAAGCAGAAAGAAATATTAAAATCATTTATGCAGTTGAATCAGGAAGCAGAGCATGGGGGTTTGCTTCAACAGATAGTGATTGGGATGTCAGATTCATTTATGTTCATCAAACTGATTGGTATTTATCTGTAGAAGAAAAAAAAGACAATATTGAGATTATGTTGCCCAATGAAATTGACTTTAGTGGATGGGAATTAAAAAAGGCGTTATTGCTTTTTCGAAAATCGAATCCACCATTACTTGAATGGTTGAATAGTCCGATAAAGTATAAAGAAGAACTCTCGTTGGCAGAAGACCTCAGACAAGCAATGAAAATTTATTTCAATCCCAAATCCTGTATGTATCATTATTTACACATGGCAAAGGGAAATTATGAAGCTTATTTTAAGACCAAAACTGCAAGATTAAAAAAATATTTTTATGTGTTGCGCCCAATCCTTGCTTGTATGTGGATTGAAAGAACAGGGGAAATGGCTCCAATGGAATTTGATAAGTTGTTAAACCAGGAAATTTCAGCTAGCAATTTGAAAAATGAGATTAATAAATTATTGACTCAAAAGAAAAATGGCGAAGAATTAGATACGGGTGAACGTATCTGGGTAATTGATGAATTTGTTGAAACTAAACTTTCTTATTTCAAAAACTATCTGGAAGATTTTACATTCAAAAACTCTCCAGATTATTCAGAGTTAAATATCCTTTTTAGGAAAACGCTCAAAGAAGCCTGGAACTAAATTTCGAATATGGAAATTCAAAGTATAAAAAATCGTTTCGCTATCATCGGCAACTCCCCAGCATTAAATTATGCATTGGAAGTGGCTGCTCAGGTGGCAAATACTGACCTCACCGTTCTCATCATGGGAGAAAGCGGCGTGGGTAAAGAAGTTTTTTCACAAATCATTCATGCACTCAGCGCAAGAAAACATAATCCTTTTATTGCCGTCAATTGCGGCGCTATACCTGAAGGCACAATTGACTCCGAACTTTTCGGACACGAAAAAGGTTCTTTCACCGGTGCAGTAGATTCAAGAAAAGGATATTTTGAAACTGTAGGTGGCGGCACAATTTTCTTAGATGAAATTGGCGAACTTCCGCTTGGCACACAGGCAAGGCTGCTTCGTGTATTAGAATCCGGTGAATACATTCGTGTTGGTTCAAGTAAAGTGCATAAAACTGATGTGCGGGTAATAGCCGCCAGCAATAAAGATTTATTACAGCAGGTTCAGCATGGCAGGTTCAGGCAAGACCTTTATTACCGGCTGAGCACTGTGCCTATTCGTGTACCTTCTTTGCACGACAGGCAGGAAGATATTCTAATCCTCTTTAGAAAATTTGCAGTTGACTTTGCAGAAAAATACAGGGCCGCTCCTGTGCAATTGGATGAAGACGCAAAAAACCTGTTAATTAATTATCCCTGGCCGGGTAATGTGCGGGAATTGAAGAATATTGCAGAGCAGGTTTCAGTTCTTTCTCAGGATAAGAATATCAATTCAAAAACTTTGAGTAAGTTTCTTCAACCTTATTCTGAAAATCGTTTGCCCGTACTGGCACATATCAGTAGCCATGGTGTAGAAAATTTTGCTAACGAACGGGAAATTCTTTACAAACTTTTTTTCGACATGAAAAAAGATGTAACAGAATTGAAAAAAATGTTTCTCGAAGTTTTACAGAATCCAAATGGTGTGCAGAGCCAGTCACTTATCAATGAATTGAAAGAACATAAGAGTCATGAAATGCTGCAACCTGTACGGGTACAACAAGCAGCGCAACCATCGCAAACTGTACTGATGAATGGCGATATAGATGAACATGAAATGGTGGAAGAAAGTCTGAATATTATGGACAAAGAAAGAGAGCTGATAATAAAAGCGCTGAAAAAACACCGGGGCAAAAGAAAAGATGCATCGCTTGATCTGGGCATTAGTGAAAGAACACTTTACAGAAAATTAAAAGAATACAGCATTGAAGAATAAAGACAACCCCTCTAAATCTCTCCGCCAAAGGCGGAAGAGATGCTAAAACACAGGGCCAGCTTATTTGAAGTTTATTATTTAATCGAAATTATTTTATTTAAGAAAAACTAAATTATCTTTTGCAAATCTGATTCTATTAAGATTAATAACGATGAGGATAAAAAATTCAAAAATATTTTTCTCTTTGCTTGCAGCTTGCAGTTTGTGGCTGGCAGCTTCTTTCAACAGTGGCTGCAGAGTTAGTTATAAACTGGCCGATGTAAATATTCCAGCAAATATTAAAACAGTCCGTGTTCAATTTATTTCAAACAAAGCAAGATATAACAACCCGCAACTCAGCCCGGCGTTTACAGATAAATTAAGACAGAAAATTGTAGGCCAAACCAGGCTTACGCAGGTAAATAATGAAAATGCAGATTATGATATTTCTGGCTGGATTTCGCAATATGATGTTTCCACCTCTGCAATATCCGGGCAGCAAGTTGCAACAAACCGGCTCACTGTTGGCGTACACATTACTCTAATTGACAGGGTGAATACTGCAAATCCGCCAAAAGAAATTGATGTAAGCCGCAGTTTTGAATTTTCCGCCTCACTTTCTCTGGCACAGGCAGAAGCCAGCCTGACTACAGAAATAATCCGCAACCTCACGGATGAAGTTTTTAACCGTATTTTTTCTGATTGGTAAGTAAAACATAACTTGCCGCCATGCATGATTTGATGAATCAACTTGTTTTTTCACTGCTCAAAAAAAATAATTTGCAGGATTGTTCTGTGGAAGAATTAAAAACTTTTGCAAATCAATATCCATTTTATCCGGTTGCCCGGCTTTTATACACAGCAAAATTAAAAGACGCTGATAGCACTGAATACAAAAATGAAATTCAGAAAACCTCTCTTCATTTTCAAAATCCTTTATGGCTGAATTATCTCCTTTCAAAAAAAGAAAATGAAACGCAGCCTGCTGCTTTTGTAAACAACCCTGTAGAAATTCCTTTTGAAGATTTTAATAATGATGAAATTGTGGTTGAAAACCCACGGCATGACATTATTCCTGAAATCACTTTAATAAAGGAAACCCTTTTAGCGCCAACTTCAATTCAGGGAGAGGAAAAAACAGAACCTGCTTTTGTATTTGAGCCTTATCACACTGTAGATTATTTTGCATCGCAGGGCATTAAAAATGTGATGGAAGAAAAACCTAAAGACCGGTTTGGGCAACAACTGAAAAGTTTTACGGAGTGGCTTAAAATTTTAAAAACCAGGCCGGCAGAGCAATTGACAAATCAAACGGAAAAGGTTGCTGAAGAAAATATTAACATCCTTGCCGTACATTCTATTGAAGACAGAAATGTGGTGACAGAAGCCATGGCCGAGGTATGGATTAAGCAGGGGCTTCCGGAAAAAGCAATTGCTATTTACACCAAATTAAGTTTGCTCAATCCCTCTAAAAACAGTTATTTTGCAACCCTTATAGAAAATTTAAAGAAAAATTGATATGACAATTCTTTTTGTGATTCTTATCATTCTTGCCAGTGTTGTACTTGGGTTTATTGTGCTCGTTCAAAATCCAAAAGGTGGCGGCCTTGCAGGAAATATTGCCGGCTTCAGCAACCAGTTTATGGGTGTAAAACAAACGACAGATGTACTGGAAAAAGGCACCTGGCTTTTTGCAGGTGTTATTGCAGTTCTTTGCATCATTTCCTCATTTTTTATTTCTGGTACCAAATCGGGTGTTGAAGATAAATCTGGAAAAATTGGTAATGCACCGGTACAACAAACTGCTCCTGCCAACCAGGGTGGTTTAAATACTACTCCGGGTGCTCAGCCGCAGACCACACCAAATCAGCAGCAGCCGAAACCTGCTAATTAATAAAAAAAATTAAATCTGAAGCCCTGACAGAATCGTCAGGGTTTTTTATTTTATCTTGAGTAAGAATTCATGCCAATGAAAAAAGTATTGAGGATTTTCTTATTGCTGCTGGTTATTTTTTTGGGATATGCCGGTTGGGTGATATTCGGGCCAACGGTGAATGCACCTGAAAAAAAATATTTCTACATTTCTACAATTAATAATTACGATAGTGTGCTGGCCGGTTTAAATGATCAGGGAATCATTTCAAATAAAAATAAATTTAACCTTGTAGCCCGCCTGGTTGGTTATAAGAAGATAAAACCAGGCCGGTATGAAATAAAAAAAGGGATGAGCCTTCTTAATTTAATAAGAATGTTGAAAAATGGAAAACAGTCGCCGGTAAACCTCACCATCACTAAACTAAGAACAAAAGAAAATTTTGCATCAAAAATATCAGGGATGTTTGAATTTGATTCGCTGCAGATGATAAATTTTTTAACCAGCAATGATTCATTAAAACAATTTGACTTAGATACTAACACGGTGCTTGCAGGCATCATGCCCAACACTTATTCTTATTTCTGGAACACAACTCCCAAAAAAGTATTTCAAAAAATATTTAATGAATCGCAAAAATTCTGGAATGATGAACGGAAACTGAAAGCCGTGCAACTTGGACTTACAACCATGCAGGTAACAATTCTTGCTTCAATCATTGATGAAGAGACCAACCAAATCAATGAGAAAAAAAATATTTCAAGTGTTTATCTCAACCGGATGAATATCGGTATGCCTCTTCAATCCTGCCCCACCATAAAATTTGCATTGAAAGATTTTACATTGAAAAGAATTTATGAAAAACATATAGCCGTGGAGTCGGCTTATAATACATATAAAAATACAGGTCTGCCCCCCGGCCCTATTTGCACACCGCAGCCAGCAACAATTGATTTGGTACTGAATGCTCCTAAAACAGATTATCTTTATTTTGTTGCCAAAAGCGATTTTTCAGATGCACATGAATACACATCAAACTATAATGACCATCTGAAAAAAGCGAAAGAATACCAGCAAGCATTAGACAGGCAGGAAGCTATCCGCAAAGCACGGAAAGAAAACAAGTAAATCAACTGATGCATTTTTTTACACAAATAAGGCGGGTCTTTATTACATCTTTACCTGTAAAAATTATTATCAGGAAAAGTAAAAAAATTATACCGCCGGGTTTTAATGGCATCCCTTTGTTTGATGTGGTGAGGTTTTTCTTTATTCAAATTGGAAAAACAAGTCTGAATGAAAGAGCCGCATCCATTGCATTTAATTTACTGATGGC
>JANOJO010000684.1:0-12262 GCA_031418795.1 Bacteroidota bacterium
AAGGAAAATGGCTTTTGGGTGATAGCTGTAAAAGACAATGGCATTGGTATTGACCCGGCATATTTTGAAAAGATCTTTATTGTTTTCAGGCGACTGTACTCTGATGAAGTGAAATACAGCGGAACAGGAATCGGGTTAGCATTTTGCAAGAAAATTGTTGAATTGCATGGCGGCACTATTTGGGTAGAATCGGAAGTGGATAAAGGAAGTTCATTCTTTTTTACGTTGCCACTGAAATGATGACAAACCATTTTTTTTAATTATAAAACAATATCACCATGAACGAAGTAAACATTTTGCTGGTAGAGGACAATGAAGGCGACATCATACTGACTACCGAAGCATTTAAAGACATGAAACTGGAAAATAAAATTTCTGTTGTAAAGGACGGAGAAGAGGCTCTTCGATTCCTGAAAAAGAAGGGGGAGTATGCCGGTGCCGCCACACCCCAATTGGTTTTAATGGATATTAACCTGCCGGGAATGGATGGTAAGCAGCTGCTGGAAATAATAAAAAAGGATGAAGAACTGAAAGAAATACCAGTAGTAATGCTGACCTGTTCTGATAACGATGCAGACATCAGTGAGTGCTATGATAAGCATGTCAATTGGTACATCACCAAACCCATTGATTATGAAAAATACACAAAAGTAATGCACGAAATAGAGGCTTTCTATGTGTCATTTGTACCTTATCCTAAGAGTGGTAAGTAAGAATGTATTTAATATGAATCGCTTGCTATGTTTAAATATAAGTAAATAAATAAACCATTACTTATCATAAACTTTAACGCAGTTAATTGTTTATATATTTTTTTATTCATTTAAAATAATACCTATGACTGAAATTCAAATTTTACTGGTAGAAGACAATGAAGGAGATATCCTTCTTACCCTGGAAGCTTTTAAAGAGTTAAAGGTAAAAAACAGTGTGACTGTTGTAAAAGACGGGGAAGAGGCCATTGAGTTTTTGAAAAAGCAGGATCAACATGCTGATAATACGATGCCACATTTAATTTTACTGGATATAAATATGCCCAAATTAAATGGAATAGAAGTACTGGATTTTATAAAAAAAAATCAGAAGCTTAAGAAGATACCAGTTGTCATGTTAACCACCTCTTCTTCCGAATCTGACATTTCTGATTGTTATGAAAAATCTGCCAATTGCTTTATTACCAAACCACTTGATTTTGGAAAATTTTTAAACGTCGTTGAGGCGATAGAAAAATTCTGGTTTAAGATTGCGCAATTGCCAAAACCAACATCGTAATGCCGGATTTAAAAAAAATTCCGTTTTCTGATTGCAGAAAAACAGGAGTTGATCTAAGTGATTCTCATTACAAGAATTAATGATAACACTTAAAAGTAAAATAACTGTTCCTGTTTAAGCATTTTTATCTTTCTGTTGCGTTTTATTAACGACAGTTTTACCTGAGGCCTTTGAGCAGTAAGCTGTAAAATAATTCCAATCCTTTTAAAAACTATCATGAACAAGTTTTTGACCGGCAATTACTGCATCTATATAAGATTGGATGAACAAACGATCTACGATTATTTCAATCATCATGATCCTGCGCCGCTGTACAAACGTCAACTGGGGCATGAGTTCGAACTTTATATTTATAATTCACTTTTAACTTCAAAGCGAAACGCTGTTATTGAATACCAGTTTATCTGCCTGGAATATTCTGATAAACGATTTATAGAACCTGTAAAACAGGCCATACGTAACCACTTCAATCTGAAAAAATTCTTAAAAGAAGAAGAGTTTAAAAAATTTAAAAAACGGACTTTCAAACTGTTGCTCGCAAGCCTGGTTATTGTATTGTCCTTACAGGCTTTGGCTCCTTACGTTATTGAAGACATGGATCACCGGATGGCCGGTTCAGTTCACAATATTGTGGATGTGTTTAGCTGGGTTATAATGTGGAAACCAATTGAAAGGCTGATTTTTTACTGGAACCCTTTTAAAAAAGACATTCACTTATTAGAAAGGCTGGCAACTGCTGAAGTAAACGTTATTGAAAAAAACAAAGTAATTGGAAAAGATAATAAAAAAGCGTCTTAAATTTTTAATGCTTTTGTGCTTAGTGTACACAGTTGCATTCACACAGGCAAAGAGTGGTATAGAAAATTACAGCTTTCTGAGCCAGGGAGAAGAATATGTATGGATGCCGGTATTTCATTATCAAACAAAAAAAGGAATATATGCTGAGCTAAGGTACAATTATGAAGATCTGCAAACGCTTTCGCTTTACGGCGGTAAAACATTTGCATGGGGAAAAGATTTACAGTTCAGTGTAACACCTATGGCAGGGTTTTCTACCGGCAGATTTACCGGGGTATCGCTTGCAGCCAATACCGAAGCAGAATGGAAAAATATTTATTTGTCATCGCAATCACAATATAGCATGAGTACAAAAAAAGGAATGACAAATTTTTTCTTCAGTTGGTCAGAACTTGGGTATGATATATCCCGTAATTTTTTTGCGGGACTTGCCATTCAGTACACCCGCCAGCAGGGTGTCAATGATGTTCAACCTGGATTTGTAACCGGGCTTAATTTTAAAAATGTTTCAATTCCTTTTTACATGTTCAATATTTTTCAACCTGGCCGGTACATTGTGCTGGGATTGAATTACGAATATCATCTGAAAAAGAAAAAATAGTCAATACAAGTATGTACTTAACTGAAATAAATAAAATCATTAGTGTTTAATTAAAACAGAAAAATAAGTAAACCAACGAAATAAAATATTCTTACTTCGGTAAGTAAAATCCAAAAACCCAATCCATGAAGAAACTATCCACCGCCCTACTGCTATTTTTTACAATATATACACAGGCACAGGTAAAAATTGGCAACAACCCAAATACTATTAATGCTAATTCATTACTAGAGTTAGAAAGTACAAACAAAGGTTTTCTTCCTCCAAGAATGGCATTAAACAGTATCAGTTCTGTTTCGCCGCTTACAGGTACTGTTCCTGCAGGTATGCTGGTATTCAGCTCCGGCGGTACTTTAACTGATGGTTATTATTATTGGGATGGCGCTGAGTGGAAGAAGCTGGACAATGGAAACAAAAATGTTGTCACAAAAACTGCAACGGTAACACTACTTAAATCAGAATCAATTGTATTGGCCAGCAATGATATTACATTGACGCTGCCTTCTGTTACTTCCACTGATAATGGCCTTGAAATTACAGTCAAAAATATTGGTACTCATACTAATTTAATAACCGTACAAGGTAATGGCGGCGCTACCATTGACGCAGTAACTATCGCAAAACTTACCAGGTGGTGCGGACAAACTTTTGTGGTATATGGCGGTAATTGGATTGCAAAAGAAAAGAAGACAAGTGCTGAAAACCTGCTGGATGTTAATGCCAACAGCAGTTGGAAAACTTTAAATGAAGTTATTGAGTTTCTTGATCTGCACATGACGGCTCCAACTGTAATACGGCTTAGCGAAGAGAGTTATAATATTTCGGCAACTATCATCATTAATTTGCCTTATTCACTTACAATACAGGGTTCATCCTATGGCAGTACAATCATAGCAGCTGCTTCCGGTCTTGTCAATAAGCCCATGTTCAGGTGCTTGTCGGATTGCTATTTCAAAATGCTGGCTTTTGATGCCACTGCATTAACCAACTATGGAACACTCGCCGGTGAAGATGCAATTAGATTTCTGGGAAGTGGTACCTATAATGAAATAAAAGATTGCTCATTTGACAGGTTCTATAATACCATTTTAGATTCAACAAATGCTGAACTTTGGTTATTTGAATGTGATATATCTAATGCTCAGCGCAATGGTGTATTGGTTCATAGCGCTAATGCGGGTGTAACAGTAAAAGTAGCAGAAACAGATTTTATAGCCTGTGTAAGAGGAATCAATCTTGATAAAGGAAGCAATGCTACAATTCAATTATCATCCGGTGGATATTATAATGCCACTGGTACTGATACGGCTATTATTTATAACCCTTCAACTTTTACTTCTTATACAAGTATATCTATTAAAGGAAATTTATGGAACAATACAGGAAAATACATTGAGGGGTTTGATTTTACCCGTACTGACGGAAGAGATGCAAATGCTATTGTAGAAAGCAATGCCGGTGTTGGCGATAAAAAACCAAGCTGTTATCTTAATTTATTAAACAGCGCTACAACAACAACTTTAACAACAGCTAATTCATGGTATAAAGCAAACTGGGATTATACAAAAGTTACTTCTTCTACTATCAAGTGGACGATTACGAATGCATCTGGTGGCGTTGCTAATGTTAATAAAATAACCTTTCAACCTACCAACAAAAGAGATGGTATTATAGTAATAACCGGAAATTTATCGGTTAATCAAACAAACAGAACCATTTCATTAGGGTTAGTAAAGAATGGTTCATCCGGCACCAGATATGGCGAAACAACTCTTAGAACCGCGGCTACAGCCAACACAGCCTCTCAATTTTCAACTGTTATTTATTTGTCAGATATATCAGCAACCGATTATTTCGAAATATTTTGTTCATCGACGACCGCCGGTGACATTATTACAATGCTCGACTTAAACTGGCAGGTAATTACACAATAGTTAATTCAATTTTTTAATTATTTATGAAACTGAAATTTATAATACTGTTTTCTTTTGGATTGAGTGGAAGCGTTATGGCACAGAATGCAATGAATAATACCGGTAACCTGCAGATACATACAGGTGCATCGGTAACGGGGTTTGGTGATTTTACCAACGCATCTGCCGGAACCTTTATAAACAACGGAACCTTCTATGTAAAAGGCACTCTCAGCAATAGCCAATCTTCTATGTCTGCAGGTATTGGTACTTTATACCTGAATGGAAGCAGTGCACAGTCAGTTGCGGGTTCTCAGATTTTTAAAACATACAACTTAGTTACTGATAACAGCGCTGGCATTACACTCAACAATGATCTTAGTGTAAGCAGCACTCATACTTTTACATCCGGATTGATCAACAGTTCTGCTACTCCCAATTACCTGGTGTATGAATCCGGTTCATCCTACTCAGGCAGCAGCGATTCGAAACATGTGAATGGATGGGTAAAAAAAATTGGCAGTACTGATTTTACATTTCCAGTTGGTGATGCCACGTTTGAAAGGACAACAGCTATTTCAAATTTGTCTGCTGCTTCAGAAATTAATTGTCATTATTATACACCAACACAGAATATCTACAATCTTCTTCCTCCGGTTGTACTGGTTAAGCCAAATGAATATTGGCAAATAAATAAAATATCGGGTGGTTCTGCAATAATCACGTTGAACTGGGATCATTCCAAAGTGCCAATGGATAATTTATTACTTGCTGACATTCTTGTTGCGCATTATACCGGTGGCAACTGGACTGATGCAGGAGGAATTACTACTGCAACTGGTGATGTAACTACTACCGGCTCTGTCACCTCCAATGCTGTCAATACATTCAGTCCTTTTACTATTGGATCTGTAAGTTTCATATTGCCGTTACAATTTCTTTCGTTTACCGGTGATAGAAGAGCGGGTACTACTTTTCTTCAATGGGTAACAGAAAATGAACAACGTGTAGATTATTTTGAAATACAAAGGAGCTTTAATGCTTCAGCATTTGTATCCATAGGAAATACAGCTGGCAGAAATTCCGGCAAAAAGGAATTGTACAATTTTGAAGATCATTCCGCATTTCAGGGAATTGCTTACTACAGGTTGCGCAGTGTTGACCTTGATGGCAAAAGCAAATTATCCAGAATCGTAGCTGTCTATGAACAATCTTATTTATCAAATAATATCAGGGTGCTTAATCCAGCAAAAGGAGAAATCATCATTCGCAGCAAGATTGATGATAGCGAGCCTTCAAACTTTGTACTGTACAATGCAGCCGGAAAAACAATATTGAAAGGAACAATACAATTAATGGCGGGAGCTGATAATGTGATCCGGCTTCCATTCAAACCGGCAGTTGGTATCTATATGCTGAAATTAACCGGATCGGGAAAAGAATATGTACATAAAATATTAATTGACTGAATCAGGTAAATAATAAAGAGTTTTTTTTGTATAATTGGATTTAAAAACCGGGGGTGATTTCTATCACCCCTTTTATTTTGCCAGTTTTGATATACTCCAAAAAGCAATTCGCCTTAGTTGATATAATGTGTTGCTCTGAGTTTAACCCCCAACAGATTGAAGTAAGATTATTATTTCTTTTTCACATTCATCACCGGCTTGTTATCTAAGGAACGCCACATATACATGCAGGCATAAGTTCTGTAAGGATTCCATTTAGCAGATATGCGCAACAACTCTTCTTTTAGTTTTTTTTTATCTGTCTTATCCAATTTATACAAACCAATCATTGCGTTTTGAATACCCAGGTCATCAATGGCAAAAACATCCTCGCGGCAAAGGGCAAACATCAACAGCATTTCCGTTGTCCATCTGCCCACACCTTTTATTTGAGTTAAATATTCTATCACCTCATCATTACTCATTTTATTCAGCCTGGTATGATGCATGCCGGATTCCATTTCAAATCTTGCTACATTCTGTACATAGTTTGCTTTGGCATTGCTCATTCCCACACCACGCAGTTTTTCAAATGGGGTATCTATTATTTGTTGCGGCGTTGGTAAATCACCATACAAATCAAGAAAGCGTTGTTGAATCACCCCCGCCACTTTAGTGGAAAGCTGCTGGCTTATGATGGAATAACAGAGATACAGGCAAAGATTTTTTTGCTTCTTCAACTTGAAAGAACCGTGCTGCTCAATAAGCTTTTTTAATTTTTTATCTTTTGATAGGTGTTCAACGTAATGCATTGAGGAATTTAGTATTTATTTGTTATTGAATCTGAGAATCAAGATTGGCAATAGCATTAAACCAGTTATAATAAACAATAATAAAATTGAAAACAATTTATCTAATGCTTTAACATGCGGATTAACTCCTCCAATTCCATAATCTATTTCATCAGAGTGGCGTAACCATAAATAAAAATCTCTTCCATACTTTTTTATACTCAGATATTTAAACCACCTGTCAAAGCAATTATAAATCATTGGTGTACACAAAAAAGAAAAACCATAATCTGTCTTGCTCATTTTTTCAATAATGAATCCGGCTATACCGATTACAAACAAACCTCCTGTTATACCCCAACGCAACAAGTCGCTGTTCCATTTCTTTTTTCTTGTGAACAACAAGAAAAAAGATAACCCCAATCCCGAAAACAAAAATATTTTCCATAATTCCATATAAGAATGAATATTTAATTTAAGGGACTTTAAAGTCCCCCGAAGGGGGATTTAGGGGGCTGACCAGCTCATCTCCCCGCCTTTTTCATCTTTTAAATTAATTCCAAGTTGCGCTAACTGGTTTCTTATTTTATCAGATGTGGCAAAATCCTTTTTATTCTTTGCTTCTTTACGAATGTCAATCAGCAAATCCATCACCCCTTTCATTTTTTCGTTATCAGTTTCACTCACACTCGTCAATCCAAGAATATCCTCCACAAATATTTTCATCTGCTTTTGCATCAACTCAAAAGTTTCTTTTGATAAAGCAGAAACAGCAATCGTTTTATCCTTCATCGAATTTATCACCGGCACTAATTCAAACAAATTTGCCAGCACCTTTGCCGTATTAAAATCATCATTCATAAAATCATCCAGTTCATCAATCAGTCTTTTTACATTATCATCAAGTTCGCTATCAACACCAGACTCTGAACCCGTAACTCCTAACTCATAACTCATAGCCCGCAGTTTTTCAAAAGCTTCCCACAATCTCTTCAATCCCTTCTCCGCCCCCTTCAATGCTTCATTACCAAAATCAAGTGTGCTTCTGTATTGAGTTTGTAAAATAAAAAACCGAACCACCATCGGGTGATAAGCTTTTTCCAGCATCGGATGATCGCCACTGAAAAGTTCGGTAAGCCTGATTACATTATTATAACTTTTTCCCATCTTCCTGCCGTTAATGGTGATCATATTATTATGAATCCAGTAACGGACAGGTGAACTGTGATTGCAGATAGTACTTTGTGCTATTTCACTTTCATGATGCGGAAATAATAAATCCATTCCGCCGCCGTGAATATCAAATTGAGCTCCCAAATATTTTGTAGCCATCGCTGAGCATTCTATATGCCAACCCGGAAAGCCAACACCCCAGGGACTTTTCCACCTCATAATATGTTCCGGCGCTGCATTTTTCCACAATGCAAAATCAGCAGCATCTCTTTTCTCTGCCTGGCCTTCCAAATCCCTTGTGGTTTCTAACAAATCTTCTATTATTCTTCCGCTCAGTTTTCCATACTCATGCGATGCTGCATATTTTTTTACATCAAAATATACAGAGCCGTTTACTGCATAACCATAACCTGCTTCAATAATCTGTTCTATCATTCCAATCTGTTCTACAATATGTCCCGTTGCAGTTGGTTCTATAGTTGGCGCCATGGTATTGAACTGATCCATTGCCCAGTGAAAAAGGTTGGTGTACTTCTGTACCAGTTCCATGGGTTCCAATTTTTCTAAGATTGCTTTCTTCGAAATTTTATCTTCAGCTTCTCTTCCTTCTTCTTCAAAATGCCCCGCATCGGTAATGTTGCGTACATAGCGAACTTTATTTCCGAGATAAGTAAGATAACGATACACTACATCAAAAGTTATATAAGGTCTTGCATGACCAAGATGCGATTCGCCACTGACGGTAGGCCCGCACACATACATACCCACATGCCCTGGTGTGATGGAAGTAAAAACTTCTTTCTGTCTTGTGTAAGAATTATATACTTTAAGTTGATTCATGTTTTTTTTAATTAAGTCAGCATTGTTATTCCTATCAACATCTCTTGTGCCAAAGGCATTCCTCCGGAACAATCTTAGATTTGTTGTTTTTTATTCTTTCAGTGAAAGAATATAAAAGAATCTCCGTTCATCATGTGTTCCGATGGAAGACATTTTAAACTTCAATACATTTATGAAAATTAAATCATTGCAGATTCGATAAATAAAAAACTGCCGCAAAAATAATGTTTCTGATTTAGCAATAAGGAAAGTTTCGAAATGCTCCGCTTCAGGCGGATTAGGGGGTCTTCAATTCCACATCAGCCATTATCATAAAATGATCAGAAAGTTTTTTTACCACACGGGTAAACTGGTTTATTTTAAAATTGTCATCCGTAAAAATATAATCAATCCGCAGCGTGGGAGAAAGTGATGAAAAAGTGCGGCCAATACCAAATCCTTTTTCTAAAAAAGCATCCTGCATATCACCACGGATAGTAAAGTATGTATGAGAATTTGGCACATCATTCAGATCGCCGCAAAAGATGATTGGGTAAGGGCTGTCATCTAAAATCTGCCGCACCACATCGGCCTGCGTGCTGCGGTACTTCATAGCTTTTTTCAGTTTGGCAAGTACCGTTTTTGAATTGATGAAAAAACTATCCTCAACATTTTTTATCCCATTGATTGTTTCATAATCCCGCCGGCGAAATTGTACAGATTGCAGATGTGTGGCAAACACCCTTATGGTATCATCATTCACTTTTATATCAGCATGCACCAGCGCCTCCGGCATGGCCGGGCGGAAATAACGAACAAGCCCGGTATCAATCATCGGGTATTTTGAAAAAATAGCGGAGCCGATATACTGCAGCCATCCATCAGGATCGTAAGAAAAATAAAAGTATGGATAACCCATGTCCTGAATCTCTTTGATGTTGTGATAAAACTGTGGTTCGGGTGAATAAAAAAATTCCTGCAGGCAAAGTATATCTGCATCTTGTTTTTTTATCTGCTCCAGCATTTTCAGTCTTGTCCTGCTTTTTTCGCTGTCATTCTTTTTCCATTCAAGAAACCGGGCTACATTCCAGCTTGCAATGCGGATTTGTTCCGGTTTTTTTTCATACTTAAACCTTGATGGTGCATTGAAGCCCAGGAAAACACTGATGCTTTTAAATCCAAATAATAAAATAAGAAGTGGCAGCCACACCATTCTTAATTTTAATATAAGCCAGAGAACAACAAAACCTGAAATCAATGCCAGTAAAAAAGGAAAAGCCAGGCCAAGCATAGAAATAAACCAGGAGCTTGTTGGATTTATATACGGAGCCAGGCAGGATAATAAATAAAACAAAGCCGTAATTAAATTAAGTACGATTAGTGTTTTTTTGGCGATGGTGCGGAACCGTGATGGCATTGTACAAATTTACAAATCTTCTTTACTTGCTTTGTTCAGTAACTCTTTTTCTTCCACTGTTAGAGAATTATAACCCTGTTGGTTTATTTTATCTAATATAGCGTCAATTCTTTGCTGGGTAAGATTGGGTGTTTTTGAAAAAGGCTGTTTCCCTTTTTTATAAAACAATTCATCTTTTATATTTTTTTTCGGCTTGTCGGGATTGAAAAGATTATTCACCCAATCAAAGAAATTATTAATGCCCGTACTCCAGTCGTAACCGCGCCGCATAAAAAAGATAAACAGAAACCCGGTGAAGCCGCCGGCAAGATGTGCAATATGCCCGCCGGTATTACTTACAGGAATAAGCGCAAGATCAATGATGAGATATAAAACTGTAAGTATCCAAAGCGGTATGCCGCCGCTGATCATGGGAAAAATTCTGTAGCCGGGCGCCATTACCGTAGTAGCCACTACTATTGCCATAATGCCGCCTGAAGCGCCAACCATATTTGCATTTTCTATTCTTAATACGGGACTAATATTATAGGCCAGCATAAAAGCAATGGCGCCGCCCAACGCACCATAAATAAATACAGGAATAATTTTTTTATTGCCGGTAAGTTCATGAAAAATATAACCAAACATCCAAAGCCAGAGCATATTGCCAAGGATATGCCAGATGCCCTGGTGATAAAACATATAAGTGATCAATGTCCAGGGTTTATGAATAAATCCATTGAAGCTTGCCGGTAAAGCAAGATTTAAATAGATATCATTATCAAATTTTGTTTTTGCAACCAACTCAGGTAAACTGAAAAAATAAAATACATACACAAATTGAAATAAAACAAAAACTACCAGGTTAATAGTAATCAGCATCACCAGCGCATTATCCTGCAGGTTAGTGGTAAAACGTGTTTTATAATCTCTGTCGTAGATGCCCATCAGGTCAGTTGTGAATGGTGAGTGGTGAATAGATAAATTGTAAATGTTTCTTTATGTAATTCATTTTGTTTTTCTCTTTTTCCCTGCCGGCCGGCAGGTCTTTTTATCTTAGCTTAATAAAAAGTTTTCTTATTTGTTTTGTTCCAGTAAAAACACAAAGCAAATCCTGTTGCTGCGCCGCCGAGGTGAGCCCAATGTGCAATATCATCTCCTCCGGTATATCCAAGGCCACCAAAAAGATCGAATGCAATCATAGCCGTTATTATCCACTTTGCTTTTATTGGAACAGGAAAGAAAATTAACATCAATTCAGTATTTGGAAACAGATAAGCGAATGCAACCATCACACCTACTACTGCACCCGATGCACCCACTGCATAAGCTCCATCGCCGGTATAATATTGTACGGCAAGGTGTGCTGCTGCAGAACCTAAGCCACAGATAAGATAAAACAAAAGAAATTTTTTAGCCCCCCAAACATTTTCCAGTATGCGGCCAAACATCCAGAGATTAAACATATTGAAAAAGATATGACTGATACCAGCATGAGTAAACATGTGAGTGAATATCTGGTAAGGTTCAAAATTATCATGAGTTACCGGCCACAAACCCAGAAAACCTGTAAAACCAGTCTCGGTATATATTCCGGGTAAGGTTATCTTATCTGCAAGTACAAACGAAGTAGCAAGAAAAAAAAGTGCATTTATAAGCAACAGGTTTTTTATAACAGGAGGAAAACTATCCGGACGGGTAAATCGAAAATTGCTCATGCGGTAAAAATAAGCTAAGAGGGCTAAAGAGAAAAAGGTGTTTATTTATAAATCAATGTAATTTGAAGAAAAAATTAATGTGGTTTTTCTTACTCTTCTTTTTGTTTTTTTCATTAACAAGTTCCGCACAGGATTCACTTACCAATACCGGGAATCAAATTGGCTATAAATGGCCGCATTTCAGAATGAATGGTAAAAAAATTTTTTCTGCTGATGTAAAAACTGAATTTTCAAAAATGCCGTCCTCATTGCCTTTTATAAAAAACAAAAGACTCAATTAATACTCGCCGGTTCATCATTAGTAGCTACCCTGATACTTGTAAAAATTACTCA
>JANOJO010000685.1:0-4969 GCA_031418795.1 Bacteroidota bacterium
GATAATACTTCAGCAGAAAATCATTGCACCATCTGCAAAACCCGGTGGAGTAGGTAATGGAGATTGGAAAGCAATCTATGGTGGCGATGGTTTCTGGGTGGTGCCTGATCCGAATGATAATAATATTGCCTATGCAGAATCGCAGGGCGGAAATGTTGGCAGAGTAAATCTTACAACATTGAAATCAGTTACTATAAAACCACAGGAAAGTCCTGGTGAGGATAAATTCCGCTGGAACTGGAACACTCCGATTGTTACCGGTATTAAAAACAAAAAAAATCTTTATGTAGGTTCTCAGTATTTATTTAAATCAACTGACCGCGGAAATAACTGGGAAAGAATTTCACCAGACCTTACTACCAACGATAAAAAGAAACAGAAGCAGGAGGAAAGTGGCGGGCTAAGTGCAGATAATACTTCAGCAGAAAATCATTGTACCATTTTTACTATTGCTGAATCGCCACTTGATGAAAATATAATTTGGGCTGGCACAGATGATGGAAATATTCAATATACAATCAATGGCGGCAAGAGCTGGACAAACGTTTCAAAAAATTATACTGCAACCGGTATTCCTGCACAAACATGGATCAGCAGTATAGAACCATCACGGTTTGATAAAAATACCGTGTATGCTACTTTCGATAATCATGCGTTTGGCGATCATCAAACATATCTTGGTAAATCAACCGACATGGGTAAAAGCTGGAAGCTGATCAGCAGCGCTGAGTTTACCGGCTTTGCACATAAAATAAAAGAAGACCTGGTAAATAAAGATTTACTTTTCCTGGGAACCGAAATGGGATTGTTTGCAACAGTAGATGGCGGCGCCAACTGGTTTCGAATGAAAAACAAAATTCCTGAATATGCATTGGTAAGAGATATTCAGATACATCCGGCTACTCATGATCTTGTGTTAGGTACACATGGCCGGGGTGTTATTATTGTGGATGATATAAGCCCGATGCGATCAATGAAAAAAGAACTGGTAGAAAAAGATGTCCACTTGTTTCCCAATTCGCCCATTGTATTGAATAATGGAAAATTTGGCGATGGCGGATTTCCAAGCACGGGCGGATGGGTGGCGCCCAATCCTGCTTCTATTCCACCAATTCAGTATTACCTGAAAGAAAGAGTAAATACAAGTGAAGTGAAAGTGGAAATTTATGACAGGCAGGGCAATCTTGTACAATCTATTCCTGGTTCAAAAAGAAAAGGTATAAATAAAGTGAATTGGAATTTGCGGATGAAACCACCAAAGGTTGCTGCCGGCGGAACTAAAATTGATTTCGGCGGATTCATTGCACCCATGGTATTGCCGGGTGATTATATAGTGAAAGTAAAAGTGGGGGATAAAGAATATTCGCAGCCATTGAAATTAGTGCATGATGAAAAAAATAAAGAGTTTACTCTTGCTGACCGGCAACTGCAATACAAAACTGCCACTCAACTTTATAAAATGCATGAAGAGCTTGCTGCCACAGTAGATGATATAAATGAAAAACAAAAAATGATAAAAGATAATCTTGATAAAGTAAAAGATTCATCAACAAAAAAAATGATGATTGAGTTTAATGAAAAATTAGAAGAACGAAGAGGCGAGTTATTAGCGACTAAACAAAAATCAATTTTTGCAGATGAACAAAGGCTGCGGGAAAAAATTACAAATGTATATTCAGCAGTGGCCAGCCAGGAAGCCCCACCATCGAACCTGCATGTAAAAAGAACAGAACAGTTGCAGAAAGAGGTAATCAGTGAAAAACAGAAAGTGCAAAGGGTAATTACACAATATTATAAACCCATCTTTGATCAGTTGCAAAAAGAAGGATTGGTAAAACCCAAGGCGTTTTAATTAAAAAATTATGT
This sequence comes from Bacteroidota bacterium, assembly GCA_031418795.1. Lineage (GTDB taxonomy): Bacteria > Bacteroidota > Bacteroidia > Chitinophagales > Chitinophagaceae > VBAS01. Next base: position 1,867 of record JANOJO010000685.1, read on the forward strand.
TTCCCCGGATTGGCTCCCCGGGGATCTTTTTTAATTGCAGTAATGCCACATTTGCAACAATTCGTATATTCATTCCCTTAACACAAACACTCATGAGAAAAATTTTTCTTTTGCTTGCATTTGCAGGCCTGGCATTAACATCAACAGCACAAAGAGCTGCAAGAAAATCTTCAACAGTTACCCCCGCAGCAACTGTATCACCCGCTAACGAAGAAGATCAATTGTTTTCAAAAACAAAATACCGGCTGATAGGCCCTTTCCGTGGCGGAAGAAGCGCAGCAGTTGCGGGCAGTTATAAAAATAAAAACACATTTTATTTTGGAGCTACCGGTGGCGGCGTTTGGAAAACAAATGATGGCGGCAGCAACTGGAATAATATTTCTGATAAATTTTTCGGCAGTTCAATTGGCGCAGTAGCTGTTTCACCCGGTGATGAAACTATTGTTTATGCCGGCGAAGGAGAAAACAGTATGCGGGGAAATGTAAGTGAGGGGCTGGGTGGTATGTGGCGCAGCGATGATGGCGGCAAGAGTTGGAAAAATATTGGATTGAAAGATGGGCGTCATATTATCCGCATTGTTATTCATCCAAAAAATCCGGATATAGTTTGGGTTGCAGTAATGGGGCATTTGTTTGGGCCCAATGATGAAAGAGGAGTTTTTAAAACAACCGACGGTGGTAAAACATGGAAGAAAACTTTATTTATAAATAATCAAACCGGCGCAAGTGATTTAGTAATGGAGCCCGGTAACCCGAATGTTTTTTATGCCGGCACATGGAGATTGATAAGAACTCCTTATAGTTTGGAAAGCGGTGGTGATGGCAGCGGATTATGGAAAAGCACTGATGGGGGAGAAACCTGGAAAAATATTTCAACAAACAAAGGATTGCCAAAAGGAGCATGGGGAATAGTGGGTGTGGCAGTAGCTCCATCCAATACGGATAAAATTTATTCCATCCTTGAAAACAAAGATGGTGGTTTGTATATGAGTGCTGATGGCGGCGAAACATGGACGCTAACATGCAGTGATAATAATATCCGTCAGCGGGCATGGTATTACACAAAAGTTTTTGTTGATCCTAAAAATGAAAACAAAGTTTATTGCCCCAATGTAAATTTTATGCGCAGCATAGATGGTGGTAAAACATTTCAATCCATAAATACGCCGCATGGAGATCATCATGATCTGTGGATTGATCCCGAAGATGCAAACAGGATGATAGTGGCGGATGATGGTGGAGCACAGATAAGTTTTGATGGCGGCAATAACTGGAGCACTTATTTAAATCAACCCACTGTTCAAATCTACCGGGTAAGTACAGACAATGCTTTTCCATACCGTATCATGGGCGGCCAGCAGGATAACAGCGCATTCAGAATAAAAAGCAGAACTTATGGCGCTGCAATTACTGCATCAGACATGGAAAATACAGCAGGTAGCGAAAGCGGTTATGTGGTTGCAGACCCCAATGAACCTGATATTACTTACGGAGGAAATTATATGGGCATGCTCCAGCGCCTCGATCACAAAACCGGTGAAAGCAGGTTAATTAATGTATGGCCAATTGATAATATGGGCGCCGGTGCAGAAGCAGCCAAATATCGTTTTCAATGGAACTTCCCGATATTCTTTTCACCACATAATCCTAAAAAATTATATGCAGCAGGTAATCATTTATTCGTAACGGAAGATGAAGGAAAAACCTGGCAGATGATTTCACCTGATCTTACCACAAATGATAAAAAGAAACAGGCCTCCAGCGGCGGGCCGATAACACAGGATAATACCAGCGTAGAATATTATTGTACCATTTTTACCGCAACAGAAAGCTGGGTGGAAAATGATTTGTTATGGGCAGGCAGTGATGACGGATTAATGCATATTAGTAAAGACGGCGGAAAGAACTGGGAAAATGTAACACCAAAAAATTGTCCACAGTGGATGATGTGGAATTGTATAGAAGTGGATCCATTTAAAAAAGGTGCAGCGTATATTATTGGCACAAGATACAAGTCAGATGATTTTAAGCCATACATCTACAAAACTGAAGATTATGGTAAATCATGGAAGCTGATTGTAAATGGAATTCCTTCCCTGCATTTTACAAGAGCCATGCGTGCCGATAAAAAACGCCAGGGTTTATTGTATGCAGGTACTGAATATGGCATGTATATTTCTTATGATGATGGCGTCAATTGGAAATCTTTTCAGTTGAATTTGCCGGAAGTACCCATAACTGATTTGGCTATAAAAAATAATGATTTGATAGTTGGCACGCAGGGCAGAAGTATTTATATACTCGATGACTTAACTGTTGTGCAACAAAAAAATGCAGGTATTTTAAATAAAAACCTTCATGTGTTTGATGTGAATCCTGCTTACCGGATGCCTGGAGGCGGCCGTAGAGGTGGTGGAGGATTTGGCCCGGCTGCACCGCTGCGCAATGTGGGTACAAATCCGCCGAACGGAGTGGTGATTAATTTTTATATGAAGAATGCAATCGACTCTACAAAACTTTCTGTGGATGTATTGGACAAAAACAGGAAATCAATTAAAACTTTTTCTACTACTTCAAAAGAGAATAAGATAGATATAAACAAAGGCATGAACCAGTTTGAGTGGGATATGAATTATCCTGAAGCAGAAAGAGTAGAAGGATTAATTCTCTGGAATGGTTTTGTTCGTGGCCCTAAAGCTGCGCCGGGTAATTATTTTGCAAAAATAAAATCAGGCAGTGATTCTACTGAAGTTCCTTTTACCATAATTGCAGATCCAAATTATAAAACAACATTGGCAGAATATGAAGATCAGTTTAATCACCTCATCACTATCCGTGATAAATCGTCAGAAATAATGAGGGCAATTAAAAATATCCGTGAGGTACGCCAGCAGATGAATGATTTCAGTACAAGAATGGGTAAAGATTTGCCCAAAGAAGTAAAACAACAAATGGATACAGTAGGCAAGCAAATAACGGCTGTGGAAGAAGCATTGCATCAAACCAAAGCAAAGAGCGGACAGGATGTATTAAACTACCCGATAAAATTAGATGATAAACTATCCAGTATTTATAATGCATCGGCTGCCGGACAATCAGCCCC
>JANOJO010000686.1:0-1568 GCA_031418795.1 Bacteroidota bacterium
CCATTCCCGTTTCAGGTAAATTAAGCAAATAGTTAATCCATTTATCGGGAAGCTGAAGTGTATTCATCTTACCATTTTGTTTGAGTAATAAAGGTACGAATAGAAGTGCCTTTTTCAAAATACACCTCTCTGCCACCACCCCGTTTGCCAGGTTGGGGCTGAACCCACCCTTTTTGCAACTCATCCTTCACCTGCGGTTGAATACTGAATGTCCATATGGTCTCCAATTCATTTGGCAGGGCATAACGCTGAACCGGGTCATCATTATCTGTTTTACAAATGAGAGCATCTGCTGCCGTAGTAGTGTAACTTCCCGGCCGCAAGCATTTATTTTTTTTGTCAATCCGTATATCATTTTCAAAATAGGATAATCGTACAAATAATTCATCACCATTTGCTTTTTCTTTTTTCGCATCCCTTGCACCAACATCTTTACCATATCCTGCTTCACTGACAAAAGAACCAATTCTCTTTTCTCCTGATGAAGTATCGGTTATAGTTAAGTTTATTTCTTTTGCACTCCTGAAATCCCCTTCTAAATCCTTTCCGTAAATATGATTAAAGATTTCATGAAAATTTTTATCCTTAATATCAATAGCAAACTGTCCGTTAAGAATTAAAAAAACTTTTTGAAAATAATTCTGCTCATAAGCGTTTACTACCTGGTAACCCATACCGGTCTCAGGCATTAGTATTAACTTTTCAGTATTTGAAGATGATAATTTATAAATCATAATCTTTCATTAATCAAACAATCCTCTGCTCACAGATTTTTCTTCATTCCGTTTTGATTTCTTAAAGGTTTCGTTTTCGGCTGCACCGGGCAGCTGAGGTTGCTTTCCTGCAAACAAATCTTCAATAGTCAGTATTTGTATTTTATCCATGGGGAATTCTGTTGTGCCTAATTTTATATGTCCGGTATCTTTTGCTTTTTTCACCATCTCTTTAGTAACCTGTTCAGCAAAACATACAAAAATACCTACAGCAGCTTTTTGACTTTCTATAACATCCACAAATTCTCTCATGTTTTTAACAGTTAAATTGCCGCTCTTGGTTTCTATTAATGCAAAATATTTTTCTTTACCCATATTGAAGGTGAGATAACCATCATAACCGCCATCAGCAGATTTCTTTTCGTTCACCACACCATTCATCATTACTTCAATTGCCCAATCCTGAAAACCGATACGGCCACCATCAACATTTTGTGCAAGTTCTTTTGCACTTGCAATATCTTTTGGAAGACCATGCATTTTTATATTGTGTTTTACACCCAGCCCATAAGTTTCTGTAAGACGTTTTACAATTAAACGGATGGCAAGATGAGAAATATCAGCTCCAAGCCATTTACGATCGAGCCGTTGAGCAACTGCAATGGTAGTACCGCAACCACAAAAGAAATCTGCTACAACATCACCTTCATTGCTGCTGGCTTTGATGATGCGTTCTAATAAAGCTTCAGGTTTTTGGGTGGGGTAACCGAGACGTTCTTTTTCATGTGCCCCTAATGCTGATATATCTGACCAATTATTTCCAACAAGTGTTCCTTTTTGTTCATTCAAATATCT
>JANOJO010000687.1:0-4159 GCA_031418795.1 Bacteroidota bacterium
AGTATTATAATATTGGCAGTAAATTTGCGTTATACGATTACAACAAACAAAAATTCTAAATAATTATAAAGACATTCAATTTTTCTCATAAGCAGTTAGTTTTGGTTGCGACCCCTGTTTCTACAGGGGTTTATTTTTTTAGAAACCGCCTCTTTGAAAAAAAATATCCGCCAATACAGCCTGCCCCGTCAGCTACAATATCTCCAAACTCAAAACCCCTGTACCGGATAAACAAGTGCTGCACTAATTCCATAGCTATTCCATAAAGCAGGCTAATTATTGTTATTTGTAAAAAAACCCGTTCAATCTTTTTCAAATCTTTTAGTCCTGAAAATGCCAGGCACCAGGCAACTACAAGTACAAAAAAAATAAATATATGCACCCATTTATCAATCCATATTTTGGTTAGCCAGGTAATTTTTGGAAACTCAGTGCCCGGGAGGCAAAGCAAAAAACTAATTAATAGCAACCAGAATACGGCAACAACAAAATAGAATTTTGAATTTTTCAAGAAATAAATTTATGCAATGATAATCCGAATTATAAATAATATCATTAAATAAAGAGTTGCTTCTTCATCTTCCTTCAGGCCGTCCTACGAAGATTTATCGCAAGCTGGGGCAAGGGCAAAAAAAAGGAGCCTCCAAAAGAAGGCTCCTGCATTAACCAACTATAGAACCAAAATACTATAGCTATGCCCAATCATATAAAATCAGGTACGATAAAATAATTAATTCAGATTTTTTAAAGCGGGGGGTTACAAGTTACCCATTACATAAATCTTTGTGAGGTCAGGAGCCGGGTTGCCATCTTTCTTTTCAAGTGTGATGGCAAAGGCCTGTGCAGCCTGTGCATTTTTCATGCGATAAAACCGGAGAGCCTTTTCTGTTATTTCAATAAAGCCCATATCAATTGGCTGGCCATTGAGTAATGCCCAGAGTTGGTATTGTTCATCCGATGCCGGCTTGGGTAAATTATTTACCAGCAGGTAAACATCGTGTGAAGTGGTATCCCAGTAAACTGTAGCAAAAGATTTAGGAGAATTATTGGTGCCGCCAAGCCCCACCATTTTCATTCCTTCTTTTTGAATGGTGGCTGCATCCACTTCTATTTGTGCAAGGCGGTCATTTGATTTACCAAGATCTGTTTTCAGTTTTTCATTCTCATTTTTCAAATTCATATTCCACCACAAACTGCCTGCCAGTAAAACAAAACAAGCAGCTGCTGCTATACGCAACCATCCCAATGATGCAGTCCTTATTTCTTTTACAGAATTTTTTTCAATAGAAATTACAGGGGCAGATTTTTTATCAGAAAAAACAGCATCAGAAATTTTTTGTTTCAGTTCTGAAGGCGGGGCAATAGTATTTTCCATTGCTTGTTTTTCAAGTTGCAGTTCAAAAGCTTCACGGGCTGCTTTTATTTCGGGGTCCGCTGCGCAGATTAGTTCAAACTCAAATCTTTCCTGCGCTGAGAGCAAGCCCAGCACATAGCTTTCTACAATTCCACCTGATATGTATTCCTGTGTATTCACGTTTATTGAATCATTATTCTTAATTGGCTCAGCGCCGTTCTTATTCTTGTTTTTACTGTTCCCAAAGGTATGCCCAGCAATTTCGCAATTTCATCATGGGTAAATCCCTGGAAATAGGAAAGGTCAATCAATGTTCTGTACTCTTCTTTCAATTTAGTCAGCATTTTTTTCAATCCCACATCACTTGTTTCCGGGTTAACACTTGCAATCATTCCTGGTTCATCATGTTCAGAAATTGATTGGTTTTTAAAACTATTCCTGTATCCTTTCGATCTCAGTTTATCAATGGCGGCATTACGGGCTATATTCAGCATCCAGGTAAAAAGTCTTCCTTTAGCCGAATCGTACATGTCAATTTTTTTCCAAATGTTTATAAACACTTCCTGCAGCACATCGCCTGCTGTTTCATTATCCGTTACTATTTGGTTGATGATGGTAAACAAGGCGCCTGAATAATTATCGTACAGGTAATTAAAGCCATCATTGCTTTGCTCTTTCAGCATAGCAACAAGCTCAGGCTCGTTGTATTTTATTTTGGTGTTCAAAAGTTGGCTAAAAGATAAAACAAAAAAGCGTTCCAAAAACAGAGAACGCCTTATTTACGATAAAATATTATTGTCAGATTCAGGCCACCACCGCCTGATAAGCTGCGGCATCCATTAGTGCATCCACATCAGTCACATTGTTCACGGTCATTTTTATCATCCAGCCTGCGCCGTAAGGATCATTGTTTACAGATTCAGGTGAGTTGGCAAGAGCAGCATTCAGTTCAGTTATGGTTCCATCTACCGGCAGAAAAAGATCAGAAACAGTTTTCACAGCTTCCACAGTTCCAAAAACATCACCGGTTTTTAATTCTTTACCGATTGTTTCCACTTCCACATATACAATATCGCCCAATTCTCTTTGTGCAAAATCAGTAATGCCAATGGTGGCAATTTTACCATCCAGGCTTACCCATTCATGATCTTTTGTGTAACGGAGATTGGCAGGAAAATTCATTGCAATTGTTTTAGTGGGCAAATATGAGTAAAAATTTTCATTACGAAATTAAGAATCTCAAAATTGATCATTGTCCGAAGGTCTCTCCAAAGGAGTCCTTCGTGACCTTCGGAGAATATTGAAAATTGAATATTGAGAATTTTAATGTTTAGTACGCTTTTTTCTTTTTACAAGCTTTGTATCAAGAATTCTCACATCTTGCACCGGCCTGTCTCTGTCTAATTGCTGTTTACTGGTTTGAACGGCAGCTATCTTGTCAACAACTTCCATTCCTTTTATCACTTCACCAAAAACAGTATAACCCTGATCCAGATGCGGAGTGCCACCAATAGTTTTATACAATTCCCTGAGAGCCTCCGGAATTTTTCTTCCATTCAACCGGAAAGTTTCAACGGAATCAAGACCTGCATCAGTAAATTTTTTTCCCTGTACAATATAAAACTGGCTGCCGTTGCTTGCCTTTTGCGGATTTACGTTATCACCAGATCTTGCTGCGGCTAACATTCCTTTTTTATGAAAAAGTGTTGTTCTGAATTCTGCAGGTACAGTATAACCCGGGCCGCCATTTCCTAATGCCACACCGGCTTTTGCTGATTTACTGTTGGGGTCGCCGCCTTGTATCATAAAATTTTGTATCACCCGGTGAAATAAAATACTGTCGAAAAAATTTTTCTTTACCAATTTTAAAAAATTATCACGGTGCATAGGCGTGGAATCTGAAAGACGAATAACAAGTTCACCCATGCTTGTTTGCATCAGCACATCTCTTTTCCTGTCTTTTTTCTTTACAACTGTATCCTGATGCGCAGCGGCGCTGAAAACAATTAAACAGTTTAACAATAGAGCAATCCATTTTTTCATACTACGAATATTAAAATTCATGATTTTCAAAATACATGAGAATATAATCTTTCAAAAAATTTTCCTGTTCTATGGTATTCATTTCCGGCATGGGTTTCAGTTGGCGAAAATGCGGCCAGCCATCATCATCTTTTCCTTCCAGCAAATAATAACCACTGGAAGAAAGTAAAGAACAAACTGCTACATGCATCAAATCTTGTTTTTGTTCTTTTGTAAATTTTTCTTTGGCTCCGCCATATTCCTGTATGCCGATAAGGAAGAGGATGGTTTCCATATCTGGTTTTTTACCAAACCGCTCTACCAGTTTTGTTTCAAGAGCCCACCATCTTAATTGTAAATCATCTTTTGTTTGCATCCGGGCAAAGATAAGTGAGAGGAAGGAACTGAGTAGTGAATGAAGATGAAGAAAAGCATTTGAAATTTTCTTTTATTCTTCATCAGTTATCTTTGCCGCTAAATCGAAAAAAAATGTTGCAGGTTTCATTTATCAGGAATAATACTGAGTTGGTAAAACAAAAACTGACCATAAAAAATTTTACCCAAATAAATTTGGTTGATGAGATATTGCAATTGGATGATGAAAGAAAAAAACTGCAACTTGATTTTGATAACACACAGGCAAAAGTAAACAGCAACTCAAAAGAGATTGGCCAACTGATGGCCAAAGGGCAAAAAGAAGAAGCTGAAAATAAAAAAAAGGATGTAGCCACTCTTAAATCTTCACTGCAACCGATAACAGAAAAATTATCTGAAGTAGAAAAG
>JANOJO010000688.1:0-1500 GCA_031418795.1 Bacteroidota bacterium
CAAATCTTTCCGCAGCTCTTCAAAATGCTGTTCCTGGCTTACTCTATTATCCACCAGCAGTTTTACTCTTTTATCCCAGGCTTCCTGCCCATAGTCTTTTACATAAGCATCTCTGAATCCCGTTGGAAGCAGTTTAAAAAAATCGCTGTCCAGTTCTTTATAACCATTTGTCAGGTTTCTTATACTGATAATTGTAGGACTTGAACCAGCCTGCTGTTTGATCAAAACATTGTAGCTAAAAGGGCTCTTTGTTTTTTCTGAAATCAACACATTTCTTCTGAACTCAGTCAGTACTTCTCCCATTTTTCCGTCTTTAACTACTGTAATAGTTAGAAGAACTTTATCGGCAGCTGAATTGCCATTGTAGCTTAATGTATCTACCCAGCGTGCATTAAAATTAGTGCTCCCAGGTTCCAGTTTGGGAGAAAAATTTTTTTCCAGATCAAGTCCATGTGCTTTTGCATTAGGCTTTGTTTTGTCCATATCAGCATATGAAAAGGGGCCTTCTACTATTACATACGATCCGTTTTCCGGACCACTTGTTACTTCGTACACATTTCTTTTGTCAGTTGCCTGATGATAAGCATTAAGATGTGTTTTCCAACTGGCTTCAAAAGCAGATTTCATTCCGGCTTTTGGCTTAACAACGTTTACCTGGTAAAGAGTGTTTCCCTGGCTGTTTGCAAAGAATGCGGCTGCAATAAACAGCCACAGAAAAAATGTTTTTTTCATTTGTTTAATTTTAGGTGAATAAAAAATAGTTCCCGGGCAAGGGGTTTTCAAGTGCGGAGCAAAAGGTAATAAAATTCATAAGGCAGAGGCAGTATGGGTTAGTTTGAATTACGATAGAAGTGTTGAAGTTATGAATTAAGAAATGAGAAGCAAAAATTTTTTAGCCCGGAATATAAAGTTCAATAGTCGGGTAATAAGTGATGATAGCTGCTATTAATATTTATACATAAAAAAATCCCGCAGTAAATAACCGCGGGATTTGATTAGCTTTTTATTTACACAATATTATTGTGAGCTAAGGTCTTTGCGTAATTTCATGAGGTACACTTCCCGGCTTTCTATATTCGCATTATCATCCAATAATTTTGACCGGGCATCCCATGCTTCCTGACCGTAGTCCTTTATATATGCATCTTTGAATGGATTGGTGCCTGGCGCAGGCGGATTTGGATTGGGGGGAAAATAACGATTATCTAATTCTTTAAAACCGTCTTTTAGGTTACGGACTTGCACGATAACCGATTTGGTTCCCTGCATTACTTGCACATAGGTATTAGCGCTAAATCTAAATGTGGGGTTAGGATTTATTTTAGCAGAAACTAAGTTTCCTCTTCTAAGCTCTCTCATAGTTGCCTGCTGTGTTCCCATTTTTAAATGCGTAATAGTAACCTGGAATTTTTCCGCAGTTACATTTCCATTAAAGCTAGCCGTATCATCATGCCTGAAAGTGGCGTTCAGCCTTTCATCTTCCAGATATGGCGAAAAATT
>JANOJO010000689.1:0-1685 GCA_031418795.1 Bacteroidota bacterium
TTGGATACGAAACTAAAGCTTCGATTAATTTTCTAACCAGCTTTTCGGCGGGTATAAGCAGAGTAAAGTTTGATTATTATGACACATCCTTTAACCAGGTTTATAACCAAAAAACATTTATAACCATTCCTATCGGTTTCAAAAAATATTTTGGCCCGCCAAAAGCAAAAGGTAAATTATACTGGGGTTTAGGTATTGTTGGCAGTTATTGTATCCGGGATAAAAAAGAAATCAGAAATTTCACAAGTGTCACAATTCAAAAAGAGAATTTTACCGGATTTAATTTAGGATTTACAGGCACTGTCGGATATAAAAGATTGATAACATCAAACTCTTCAATAACATTCTCCCATTCATTTCAAAATGACTTTGTAATCAGTTATGCCAACGATTTGAACAGAATCAAATTTGAAAAATCATTTTTATCTTTAACCTATGCTGAAAAAATAGGGAAAAAATAATTATAGAAAGTAAAAGCTTCACCAATTTTGGAGATTCAGGGGGCTTTCAACTCAAACTCTTTCTTCAATCCATAAGTTAAGTAATGTTGAGTTTGCCACATCCCTTGGATAAATAATCTTGTAATCAGTAAAATGCTTTGCTACTAGTAAAAAACCGGAGATAGATTATTACCTGCCTATTTACCAATTCTCATTTAATTATTCCATGAAGTGAGCTAAGAGAAGAAAAAAGAGTAAAGGAGAAAAAGAGTGTTAGAGGATTATTTCATTTTTAATTGTGCAAAATATGGATGATCCGGGTTTACAATCAACTCCTGCCGCTGCGGATGAATCAACACATCCCTGCCTGACTACTTTAATTTAATTAAATCATTATCAAAATATTCAAGCATATTTGATGAGATTCGGCAGGCAGGCATTTCTTCAAGGGGGATAGCGCCAAGCAGAGGTTCTCCATCTCCCGGCAGTACAAAGGCATTACAGGTGGCAGTACGATTTTTAAATTTTACATCTACAGGCCCCACCACATCGTATTCAACAATATGACCACTTGCCAATTGAGCTTTTCTTTTTTCTTTAAAAGGTAATTGCAGTTGCTCCTGAATAGATTCATTGATTGCCATCATATAAGCACCTGTATCCACAAGCATATTTATATGAATCCGCTTTATTTCTTCTTTTCCAATTATATTACGCTGCGCCAAAACGGTATCACCGTTATTTATTAATTCTATTTCTGCATAAACAAGTCCCATATAAATATTTTGTTTGCAAGTTACAAAAATCCCGGCTTAATCTTTCAACTCAAACTCCCTCTTTAACCCATAAGTAATAGAAATCTTTCCTCCTTCTGCGGTTGCATTTTTCAAAAACTTTTCCTGCTCTTTATAAAACTGAAGATTGATGGGGCCGCTTTTTAATGTGGCAAGCCTTTTGGCAGAAATAATAAGCCGGCCATTCTTTACAGTATCCACATCATTAATATCAACGCTTGTAAAAGATGTATCTGTAAGAGTTACCCTTATATAATCAACGGGGTCTAGGCCTGTTAGTTTAAAAACAAGCTTACCGCGGGTTAAAACATCTTGAACATCGGGGCTTAATGAAAATGGAACAAACTCAAAATCCTCTTTGTATTCTTTATTATTCAAATCAGTAAATACGATGGAGTGTTTGCCGGCAAAAGAAGTAAGTGGTTTTTGCACTTCGTAATAAGATCCGGTG
>JANOJO010000690.1:0-8525 GCA_031418795.1 Bacteroidota bacterium
TAAAGAAATTGAAAAACTTTATAAGCTTTCTGTTGCTGCTATTATAAAAAAATTGGTAAAAGAAAAAGGAACTGAGTGGCATATTCCTGTAAAACAATTAATGGGGTATAATAACCGTGCATTGATTTATGAAATTATTTCAGCATTTGGGTTTTCTGAAAAACAAATTGATGAAGTAATAAAACTGGCAGACAGTGACTCAGGAAAGTATATTGATTTGCCTGCATTTAATTACCGGATCATCAAGCATCGTCATTGGTTTATCATCAGTCCTGTCAACTCTGCATCTTCAGCAAATATTGTTATTGAAAAAAAAGACGAACAGGTTTTGTTTGAAGAAGGGTTATTGAAAATCGAATGGCTGAAACAGCCGCCTTCAACTTTTAAAAAAGAAGTTGATTTGCTGGATGCAAAAGAAATTGAATTTCCATTGCTACTTCGCAAGTGGAAACAGGGAGATTATTTTTATCCATTAGGGATGAAAAAGAAAAAGAAACTGTCACGTTTTTTTATTGATCAGAAACTTTCAAAAAGCCAAAAAGAAAAAAAATGGGTGATTGAGAGCAATAAAAGAATCATAAATGTTGTGGGTTTGCGTATAGATGAAAGATTTAAAGTAACTGAAAAAACAAAATCAGTTTTGAGTATTAAACTGATTACCTCCCAAACTTTATAAGTTCTTTCAGATCCACATTTGTTACCTGGTCAACAAAATTCTGTATCACCGGAAACTGCGAAAACGCCTGGCAGGCGATAATTGTAAAACCAATTCCAAAAACTGCCCCGAAAATATGTGCGGAATGATTTATATTTCCCTGGCCCTTCCTGTCGAGCCAGCTTGAAACAACCAGGTAAATAATGGCAAAAAGAAAACCAGCAATATAAACGGGAATAAAAAATAATCCCATGCCTGCAAGAGGATTAAAAAGTATATGGGCAAAGATGACGGCTGATACCGCGCCTGATGCACCAAGGCTTCGATAATGATAGTTGTCTTTGTTTTTAAAATATGTCGGGATAACAGATGCGGCAAGTGCAAGAACATACATTGCGAGGTAAATTAATTTTCCGCTTGTTCCGAAAATGGCTGCAAATTGAAACTCCAGTCCCGCATATATGGGTCCTTCCGGTGTACTGATTCTGCCTTCACCAAAGATATAAAGTACAAACATGTTGAAAAGCAGGTGCGGCATGTCGGCATGTATTAATCCGCAACTGAAAAAACGGTACCACTGGCCACGGCCAACAGCAGGCGGATAAAAAATAAGCTGGTCAAGTATTCTTTTATTACTGAATGCCGTAAAAGAAATAATACCCGTGATGATGATGATGATTAATGTGATTGATATTTCCATAAAGTAAATATAAAATGTAAAATCTTAAAAGCCTGATTATTTGGCAAAGGAAAAGTTAGAAATTCCAAACTTTCGGAGTCTTGTCATACCGAGCCTTAATAAAACCAGCTTTGATTTAATGAAATCAGGCGAGGTATCTCAAACCGAACAAAAAGTTTGAGATACCTCGCTTAAAACTTTTAATTCAAAAACTCAAAATGTCAGGCTCGGTATGACAAGATTCCTGGAGTTCGGGAGTGCAATCATTCATACAAATACACTTCTTTACTTATGATGATACTTTTCATTCCTTAAAATGGTACATGCACGGTACACCTGTTCAGCTAAAATCAACCGGACCAGTTGGTGAGGAAAAACTAATTGTGATAAACTCCATTTAAAGTTTGCCCGTTTAAGTATTGCATCATCCAGTCCGAATGCTCCACCAATCAAAAACACCAGGGTTTTTGTACTTTCATTTGCCCGCTTCTGAATAAATGATGCCAACCCTTCGCTGTTTAATTGCTTTCCATTTTCATCCAATGCAACCAGGTAATCTTCTTTTCTTAAAAAACTCAGAATCATTTCACCTTCTTTCTTTTTCAAATCCATTTCACTCATCATGCCGGAATTTTTTGGCAATGGAATTATTGTCCATTCCACTTTATAGTATTTTGAAATGCGGTGTGTAAATTCTTCCACACCGGCTTTTATATACGGTTCATTATTTTTTCCTATGCTCCAGAAATGCAGCTTCATTTTTTAAAAATACAAATTAGTTTTTCCCGGTTAGTATTTGTACGATTAAAGAATTTAGTTTTTTTTCATATTAACTTTCTCAATAAATTTTCATTTATTATTAAAACTGTCTAACTTTCAAAATCATTCAATTTTTTTTAACCCAAACCTTTCACCAATGCTCTGCAAATATTTTATAATCGCTTTTTCTACCTTAATAATTTTTAGCTGCAACAAACCAACTCACACTAATACTTTGACGGAAGAATTTTCAACTTCTGCCAATGCTGCAGCCAAAGCCCCGCCTGCACCACCATCTGTTGTCACCTATTTAACCGGCGATGGTGCAGATGTTACAACTAATCCTCTTGCGGGTTTAATACTAATGGGCGGCAGCACCGATGTGGATGTGGCTATTGATTGGTTTTTGCAAAGGGCAAACGGTGGTGATGTTGTTGTTATTCGTTCCACCGGGGCTGATGGATACAATCAGTATATGTATGAAATGGAAACTGTGAATTCTGTAGAAACAATAATGATTGACAGCAGGGCAAAAGCTGACCTTGCAACTGTAGCCCAAAAAATACGTGATGCTGAAGCGCTGTTTATTGCCGGTGGTGATCAATGGAATTATGTAAACTACTGGAAGAATACGGCAACAGAAGATGCCATCAATTATCTTTTAAATACAAAACATGTAACTGTTGGCGGTACCAGTGCAGGGCTTGCTATAATGGGCGGCGCATATTACTCTGCACAAAACGGAACTGTTACATCTGCACAGGCTTTGGGAAATCCATATCATCGTGGTGTTGCATTGGGCAGTAATGATTTTGTTTCTGCACCCAATATGCAAAACACAATTACAGATTCTCATTATACACAAAGGGATCGGCAGGGCAGGCATATTACTTTTATGGCACGACTAATGAAAGACTGGGCATATACATTAGTAAAAGGAATAGGGGTGGATGAACAAACTGCAGTATGCATTGATGAAAATGGAATTGGAAAAGTTTACGGCATCAACAATGCCTATTTTCTTAAAAACACAAATCTTGGTGCCGAAACATGCCTGAGTAAAAAGCCGCTTACATGGAACCGAAGCGCAACTGCTGTAAGTGCATACAGAATTTTGGGCAGTGCAACCGGAAATGGAAATTTTAATGCAACCAACTGGACTTTCAGCGGAGGTGCTTCATTTTTTTATTATGTAAATAATGGGGTTTTGTTTTAGAAAGGATATTATCCATTTGGCAAGATAATTTTTTACACCAACTGCCTTTTATAAATCTGCACCGCATTTTCAAATCCTAAATACAAAGCATCGCAGATAAGCGCATGGCCAATGCTTACCTCATCTATCCATGGTATATTTTGTTTTAAAAATTTCAGATTGTGTAAATCAAGATCATGGCCGGCATTTATACCAAGCCCCAGTTCTTTTGCTTTAATTGCAGCTGAAATATAAGGCTGCACACCCAATTCCTTATTCCCAATTACAAATTCCCTTGCAAAAGATTCTGTATAAAGTTCAACCCGATCAGTTCCCGTTGCTGCTGCACCTTCTATCATTTCAATGACAGGATCTACAAATATGGAAACACGAATGCCGGCATTTTTAAAAATAGAAATAATGCTTTTTAAATACTCTTTATGTTTAATAGTATCCCAACCATGGTCGCTGGTAAGCTGGCCCAGTGTATCGGGCACTAAGGTTACCTGTTGAGGTTTTATTTCTAAAACAAGATCAACAAATTTTTGTTCGGTGCAGTTGCCTTCAATATTAAACTCGGTAGTAATTATTTTTTTTATTTCCCTTACATCATTGTAGCGGATATGGCGTTCATCGGGCCGCGGGTGAACAGTTACACCATCTGCACCGAAGCGTTGTGCATCTATCGCTGCTTTTACAACATCAGGATTATTTCCGCCTCTTGCATTGCGCAGAGTTGCAAATTTGTTGATGTTGACGGAGAGTTTGGTCATGAAGCAAAACTACAAATTCAAATTGCAGGCAAGTATAAAATTTTATTTTACTGGCTTTGGGAATTTTATAAAAAAGCCTGAAATTACTTTTCAAATACTAATAATTATTGATATTTAAATTATGCTTCCTAACTCGTAACTCCTAACTCATAACTCTCAACTTTCTCGCCTCACTTGCATTTTAAATATTTCCGGGGATTCACCGGTTCTTCCTGCAAGTACATTAAAAGTTCCAATAATTCACCGGGAATGTATGTTCCAATAACAGAACCGGCTTTTATTTTTGCACCACTCTTTACCCTGGGAGCAGTAATACCGGCATACCAGAAAAAATAATTTTTATACTGAAGTACAATATCATATTTTGAATCCTCTGAACGGGTCACAATTATCACGGAGGCATCATGCACCGCATTAACCAACGAATCAGTTTTGCTGGAAAACATCACGCCGTATTCAGATGATTTCTGATAGTCTCTGTCGCTGGCTCTTATTATTCTTGGTGATCCGTTTGCAAGCGGGCATACTAATTCAAGGCTGTCGCTTTGTGCATTTACAAAAAAAGCAGAAGCAATAAACAGGACGGAAAATAAAAGTTGTTTCAAATTTATCATTCAATTATTTTTTATGGAAGGATAATTTTTTTATCATTTCATCACTCATAGCATCAGCATAAATACCATACCCATTCACTAATATTCCTTTCAGCCCGGTATTGGATTCTATGGCATACACAACTGCTTCGTCAGCCGGATCAGTATCGCCTTCAAATCTGTACATTTCAGTAATTGTAAAATCTCCGGGATGAAATTTTTCATCATTACAGATAATGCAATTTTCTTTCAGGTTGAAATCAATTTTATAACCTCTTGCTTTCAAATCATTCGTTGCTTCGGATAAAGTATCATAAACATACATCTTCAAAAATCTTTTTAAAAAATACAATTAATTTCCGGCAGCTGACAATGATTCTTTTCCCAATTCCCAATTGCCTATTGTCAATTGCCCATTACCCATTTCCTATTGCTTATTCTCAATTTTTTCTACCAGTACTTTACATTCCAGAAATTCTCTCGGGTCCATTGGCTCTTCGTCTTTAAACATTCTGAATTCCATTTCTGTTCCAAATTTATACATGCCAATTACCTGACCGGCTTTTATATTCTGGTTAATATTTACCAGTGCTTTGGAAATTCCATAATACCAGAAATAATATTCTTTATAATAAACCACCATTTCATACCGGCCATCTTCGGTGGGGTTAATGCTAAGCACTTTTGCATCAATACAACTACGGATAGCTGTATCCACATTACTGATCATGATTACTTTTCTATCCGGCGGATCCCAGGTATAAGCCTCTTTGGGTTCGCGGCCCATTCCATTTTCAAAAGGACATAGTAATTTCTGGTCAAACTTTTCGCCTGCATTTGTTTTATTCACTTTTGTTTTTTGTGCTACTGTCATATTACCGAAAAACAAAAAACCGGCAATAAGTAAAAAAAATTGTTTATGTTTCATATTACACGTTTTAATTTATCAATTGACGGATGCAGTTTCAATTGGGTTGTAAGATTGTGATTGGGTTTGCAAAATAAACTGAATAAGGTGGAAACAAATTACAGATTTTAAAAGGGATAATTGTATTTTTGCTGCACAAAAAAATATTATTTGAAAATGTCTGTTATGAACCCAACCAAGATCGATTTTGATCTTCAATACAAAGTAAAAGACCTCACTCTTGCAGACTGGGGCCGCAAAGAAATTAAATTGGCTGAAGCAGAAATGCCGGGGCTGATGTCCATTCGCCAGGAATTTGGCGCAACCCAGCCATTAAAAGGTGCCCGCATTGCCGGTTGCCTGCACATGACAATTCAAACTGCTGTGTTAATAGAAACACTTACCGCACTTGGCGCCGAAGTGAAATGGAGTTCCTGCAATATTTTTTCCACACAGGATCATGCTGCCGCTGCTATTGCCGCCACGGGTATTGGTGTATTTGCATGGAAAGGGCAAACCAGTGATGAAGCTGATTGGTGTATTGAACAAACATTATTTTTTGGCGGAGCCGATCGTCCATTAAATATGATATTGGATGATGGTGGAGATTTAACCAATATAGTTTTGGATAAATATCCAGAGCTAATTCAGCACCTGAAAGGAATTTCTGAAGAAACAACTACCGGCGTTCATCGCTTGTATGAAAGAGTAGAGAAAGGAACACTACCCGTACCTGCTTTTAATGTAAACGACTCTGTTACTAAAAGTAAGTTTGATAATAAATACGGATGCAAAGAAAGTTTAGTGGATGCCATCCGCCGTGCTACTGATGTAATGATGGCGGGCAAAGTAGCTGTTGTTGGCGGCTATGGTGATGTGGGTAAAGGTTCTGCTGCATCATTGAAAGGATCAGGTTGCCGTGTTATTGTTACAGAGATTGATCCTATCTGCGCTTTGCAGGCTGCCATGGATGGTTTTGAGGTAAAGAAAATGATTGATGCCGTGAAAGAAGCTGATATAATTGTTACCGCATCCGGTTGCCGTGATCTTATTACCGGCGCACATTTTAAACTGATGAAAGATAAAGCCATTGTTTGCAACATCGGACATTTTGATATTGAAATTGATATGGCCTGGTTAAATACTAATTACGGACATACAAAAGATACAATCAAGCCGCAGGTGGATATTTATAATGTAGATGGAAAAGATATTATTCTGCTTGCTGAAGGCAGGTTAGTAAATCTGGGTTGTGCAACAGGCCATCCAAGTTTTGTAATGAGTAATTCTTTCAGTAATCAGACGCTGGCGCAAATAGAACTCTGGACTAATCATAAAAATTATGATAACAAAGTGTATGTGCTTCCAAAACATCTTGATGAAAAAGTAGCCAGATTGCATTTGGCAAAAGTGGGTGTGGAGTTGGATGTATTAACAACTGATCAGGCAGAATATCTTGGTTTACCCAAAAACGGGCCATTTAAAACTGATCAGTACAGGTATTAATTATGCAAACCTTGAGCTATAATTTCAAAGACCCGGTTTGAAAGAACTGGGTTTTTTGTTTTGGTACGTTCAGTTAATAGTCAAAAAATGTGTTTACTCTCCAGGGAATTCTATTTTTAAAAAATCATTTTTATATAACATGCAATTGCAAAGCCTGATGCGGAATGAAATCTTTCTGAATAACCGCTGCTGATTGCAGGGTGAAAAATAAAAACATGATTGTGTAAAACTATTTCCTGTATTTGCATAATCATAACATGGTGTAGCATAAAAATTGCTGCATTATTTTCTTACCACTAAAAACGAACTTATGGCTACAGGAGTTATCAGGAACGTACAATTTACCCGGCTGGTGAAAGCTGAAGGAAAATTCAGGGAATTTAATTTCCGTAAAATGGGAACCGGCAGCGAGGGGCAATTTTCAATAGATACAGTTGATGATCGTGGCAACCGTATCATGTTTTCTATGAGTAAGGAAGACGATTACTGGAGATTCTTTTCTGCCACTGTTCCTGCCTGGGTTAAGCAAAATGAGGCCAGGCTTCATGAATTAATTGAAGAAGAATTAAGCCAGTTACAGTAATGTGTTTATGCCGTAAACATTATTTTTGGCTCCTGGCAAATGGTTCAGTTCACTACCACTATAAAACAATTTGGCAAGCAGGGAGAAAAAACCGGCTGGACTTATATTGAAATTCCTGTGGATGCCTCAGATGAATTAATGCCGGGAAATAAAAAGGGATTCAGGGTAAAAGGGAAGCTGGATAATTTTTCAATTAAAAGAATTGCTTTGATACCCATGGGCGGTGGCATTTTTATTATGCCCCTGAATGCCAGTATAAGAAAAGGGATTGGTAAAAGAAAGGGAGCCATGCTGAAAGTACAGTTGCAGATAGACGAAACTCCTTTCATGTTTAATAAAGATTTTATGGCTTGCCTCGGTGATGATCCGCTGGCAAAAAAATTTTTCGTTGCACTTACTAAATCACACCGGGAATATTTCAGCAAATGGATTGATGCAGCAAAAACAGAACCCACCAAAATAAAAAGAATTGCCATGGCTGTAAATGCGCTTTCAAAAAAATGGGGTTATCCTGAAATGCTTAGAAACAGCAGGAAAGAATTTTAAATTTGCCGGTGCGATTCACTGAGTTTTATTTTAGTATTAAATAAACTTTATTACATTATTTCCGGGTGTTTCGGCTATGTTCACTTGCATTAATCACCTAAATTCGCTTATCTTTATTCTCCTCTCATTATCCTCCGAAAAGACGGAATATCTTTTGAACGACCCCTTTAATTATTTTTTTGCAACCAAATCGTTTTATGAAATTGAATACATTTTTTGCGGGCATTATTTTACTCTTTTCTTCAAATTTTACTTTGAACCCTGCTGATTTAATTAATGATAAGGAAAAAAAACCAGCACAGCGTTTAACCAGTCCATTTACAGATAAT
>JANOJO010000691.1:0-3355 GCA_031418795.1 Bacteroidota bacterium
CGCCACTACTTTGCCAGAACGATTTTATATTATTAATGGAGTGCTTACGCAGGAGTATAGTAAATTAAATCAGTACAGGCTTGCAGCTTATCACCGTGTTGATCTGGCAGCTACTTATACACCCACGCCAAAGAAGAATAGAAAATTACAATCTTACTGGGTATTTAGTATTTACAATGTGTACAGTCGCCTCAATCCATATTTTATTTATTTTGATCAAACGGGCAGCCCTTTTGATGGTTCATTAAAAGTAGAAGCAAGGCAGGTTTCATTATTTCCTATTCTACCGGCAGTTACCTGGAATTTTAAATATTAAATTTCAAAACTTCTCAACTTATAAACATAGTTAAGTAAACAACTATCACACGATTCAAACTCTCATATCCGGTGGGTAGAAACAATCTATCACTAATCATTTCCTGAGTAAGTTACCCCTGAGTTTTATTTAAAAAAACTGTTGTAATGTACAATCCTGCAGGATTAATTGAAATAAAATACTGCGTACAGCAAAAAACCGCCAGGGCAAGGCAACCTGTAATCAGCCTTTTTACGATTTATCACGCAAAGCACTGTAACTTTAAGGGTAGTTTTACTACAATACTACTTTTTATACTACCTGTTCCCTTTGTAAACGCATATTATTTTTCACATCCAAATGAAGAACCGTAAATATTCATCACTTAAAATTTACGGCAATGAAAAAAAATTACACTTCAAAAAAGCTCACTGCTTATTTTGTTTTCCTCCTCTTTTTTATCAGCATTCATTTTACAGCGAAAGCTGGTCTTTATCCATTCAGCGCTGTTTTTTCCGGCGCTAATGAAGTGCCTCCAAATGCTTCTACCGCTACGGGAACAATTGTTGGCGTTTATGATGATGTAACCAATAGAATTTTTTACACCATTAACTTCAGTGGATTATCTGCAAACACTACGGCTGCACATTTTCATGCCCCGGCTGCCGCTGGTGTAAATGCTGGTGTCACGCTTGCCCATGCAGCTTTTCCAGCCGGTGTAACGTCAGGGACTTATTCAAAGATTGATGTTTTTACAAATGCCCAGGAAATAAACCTGCTCGCTGGTTTAATGTATTCCAATATTCATACTACTCTTCTTCCGGGTGGTGAGATAAGAGCTCAGATTATCCTGGGACCTGCATCACCATCTATTTATACATTCAGCAAAGCATACAGCGGTACTCAGGAAGTGCCTGCAAATGGTTCTCCGGCGACAGGAACTATTGCTGGTGTTTATAATGAAGTAACCAACACTATATTTTATAACATTAGCTTCAGCGGATTAACAGCCAATACAACTGCGGCGCATTTCCACGCACCGGCGGCCCCGGGTACAAATGCTGGTGTAACACTTGCACATGCTGGATTTCCAGCCGGCGTTATGACGGGGACTTTTACAAAGTCTGATGTATTTACAAATGCCCAGGAAACAAACCTGCTTGCAGGTTTAATGTATTCAAATATTCATACAACCGTTTTACCCGGAGGTGAGATTCGTACACAAATATTTTTTGATGCGCCTTTTGTTGCGCCAACAATTACCTGCCCGGCAAATATCACGGCATCAAATACTACGGGTTTATGCTCCGGGCTTGTAGCTTTTGCAGCAACAGTGACTGGCACACCTGCCCCAGTTGTAACTTACAAGATAGGTGCAACAGTTATCACTTCACCGCATACTTTCCCAGTAGGAACAACAACTGTAAATGCAAGTGCATTGAATGGTGGCGGATATGCTACCTGTTCTTTTACTGTAACTGTAAATGATACTGAGGCGCCTGTTATAAATAATCTTAGCGCCAGCCCTAATACTCTTTGGCCCCCAAATCATAAAATGAAAGATGTAACGGTTAATTATACGAGTACTGATAATTGTCCCGGACCAATCAGTTGCCAGGTAAGTGTAACAAGTGATGAACCGGTAAATGAAGTGGGTGATGGCAATACAGGACCTGACTGGATTGTTACAGATAATCATCATGTAAAACTCAGAGCAGAAAGATCAGGCACAGGTGATGGAAGAGTTTATACAATCACAGTAAGCTGTACAGATCAGGTTGGCAATATTGGAACAGCCACAACAACTGTTACAGTGCCTCACGATATGTCGGGAAGTGTAAGTGGAAATTCAATTGTAATGAATGAAGCCGGGCAGCCAGATATCCTTGCAGTACGGGCACTGCCTAACCCAAGCAGGAATTATTTTACGCTTCATATTCAATCTGGCAATAGTACTGAATACATTTCTGTAAAATTGTTTGATGTTACTGGCAGATTAGTGACTTCAAGAAATAGTATTTCCAGTACACAAACAGTCAGGATTGGAAATAATCTGAAAGCAGGTATTTATTTTGTTGAAGTAAGACAGGGAGCTGAATCAAGAAAAATAAATCTGGTAAAAATAGAATAATCATTAAAATGTATTAAATGAAAAGCGGCAATTTTTTATTGCCGCTTTTTTTATATTAAGATCCCCGGCATTTTATCCAGAGGTTTATCCGCAATTCTTTTCTTTTACTTTGTCATTGCACTATCAAGCATAGGCATTTGCGGTGGCATTGAACCCATCATCTTCATCATATCCGCTGGTTGCATAAATGTCCAGTGTTCTGTCATTTTACCATCTTTAAATTTTGTAAGTTCAATTGCAGACATATCATATTTTTCTCCTCCTTTCATTCCCATCATATCAGCTTTTAGAGAACCGGTAAAATGCATCCATGACATTACATATTCATCATCTGCCAGTTCCTTAACAGCTTCGGATTTCGAATTTTCAAGATTCGCAGCCATTTTTGCAAATTCAGATTTCATATTGTCAAGGCCCATTATATCCCCGGTTTCACCGGCATGATCCACGGCATCTGCAGCAACATAATCACCCAGCTTACTGAAATCTTTTGTGTCAAAACATTTTGAAATTCCCCGCGAAGCTTCCAGGTTTTTTTTAGCTGTATCAGAAAGACCGCCGGAATTAGAATTGCATGAAATGCAAAAGCAGGCGAAAGCCCAAAGCGGAATAAAAAATAATTTTTTCATAATCGTTAATTTAGTTTTTAAATAATGTATTAAGGTAAAAAAAAATCCTGAATGGAAAAGAAAACTGTAAAATTTCTTATTTTCAATTAATGCAAGCCCTAACTTTCGGAGGAACAGAAACTATTCAATACAGTTCAGTTGCAGATCCATCCATACTGAATCCCACAGATGCAATTGTTCAAATAACAATGTCAGGTATCTGTGGTTCTGATCTTCATGTATATCATGGCAGAGAAACAGGATTGGATAATGGAACCGTCATGGGTCATGAGTTTGTTGGTATTGTAATAGAAACCGGAA
>JANOJO010000692.1:0-2880 GCA_031418795.1 Bacteroidota bacterium
TAAATTGCTTCAATAATTTTCACATCCCTTCTTCCCATTTCACCGGGTACAATACTTTGCATATTGTTTTTTATTGATTGTGCAATACCATCCATTTGCCTGGCTTGCTGTGATAGTTTTGGATACTCAATCACTTTTCCATCGGAGGTTGTCCCTTTTAATCCACTGTAATTAAAAGCAGGTCTTAATTCAAACCAGCCTTTTTCAGTTTCTGCCCTTAATAAATTTCCATTTTCAGAATAACTTGTTCTGCATTCAGCTATTATTCCATTTGGCATTTCCATCTGGAAGATTAATGTTTCTTCAACACCAAGAAATTTTTCCGGGTCACTAACCGGCGGAGATTGTGCAGTTACTGCTACTGGCTCCATACCCGTTGTGTACATCACTCCCTGAAAACAATAAATTCCTAAATCCATCAACGGGCCGCCACCGGATAATTTTTTATCTAACCGCCAGATACCTTTTGGTGCAACAAATGAAAAAGCAGAACTCATCTTTTTTATTTCGCCATAAACTTTTTCTTTTGCCAGCCTTACCATTTCTAAATTATAAGGGTCGTAATGCAGGCGATAGCCAATCGATAAAAACTTACCGGCTTTTTTACTGGCGGCAATCATCTTATCACAATCTGCAACGGTAACTGCCATTGGTTTTTCGCAAATCACATGTTTGCCTGCCTGGGCTGCACGGATGGAATATTCGGCATGCATGGAATTTGGCAACACTATATATATAATATCTATATCCGGGTTATCCTTTATGCTGTCATAGTTTTCATAGTTGTAAATATTCTTATCCGGTATATTGTATTTTTCTTTCCATACCGGAATCTTGGATGGCGTACCAGTAACTATACCTGCTAAATAACAATGTCCAGTTTGCTGCAGGGCAGGAGCTAATTGTCCGCTGGCATATCCGCCGAGACCAACTAAGGCAATACCAAGTTTGCCATCTTTATTCTTTTGCATAGGTTTTTGTTTTGATTCTTCATCATTGCATGCACTGCCTGATGAAATTAATGGAATAGATAGTCCTGCAAGTCCAAGATTATATAAGAACCTTCTTCTTGAGTTGTTATTGTCATTCATAAAACAAATTTTTATTTTTTTATAAATTCGGCAACTTCAATCATAGGAGCAACCCAGATATTTTTTTCATTTTGTTTTAAATACTGTAAAAATTCCCTGTGTGCGGGAACTGATACATTCAATGCATTGCCACCGCCTACTCCATGAAAAAGAATTACAAGTAAAGAATTTGTTTCAACTGCCTTTTTTGTCCATTCAATCATTTGAGCAGCTGTTTCACCATTTACCATATAACAATCCACATTGTATAAATCGATTTCATTTATTTTATGCATCTGGTTCCTCACGGCTCTTGCAGCAATAAAATCATTTTTCATTCCATTGATAAAAGAAGAGTCTCCGATTTTCATATCACCGCAGGTAAATGCAAATGTTCTTTTTGTTTTTCCATCCAATGCTTGCAAAAAAAGATTGGTCATTCTTGTTTCATCTACCATCCTTCTGACAGTATAGGTACTCATATCATACTCTTTGCTTACCCATTCTCTTCCTTTACCACCAATGCAGGGATGATATAAAGTATGATTGCCCAGTTCATGCCCGTTAACTGCCAGTTTTTTCCAATCATTTAATCTTGTTTGCATGGAAGTAGAAAAAGCAGTTACATAAAACGTAGCTTTTAACCCCAATGAATCAAGAACAGGAACCGCATTATCCAGATGCTGATTGATTGCATCATCATAAGTTATTACTACGGCGCATTTCTTTCCCTTCCATGTCTGGTTGGATTGCGAAATACTAATTAAAGAAGAAAGCATTGCAAGTATCAGCAAAATGATTTTCATACTTTTTTTTTATTAGGTTAAAAGATGTTTACTCATCTTTTGATATTTTATCTTCTATATGGAAAAAATCAAAATCAACATAACCTCCCACTTTCTTTGTCGCATAGTTGAACAATCCAAAACGATAACCCATAAAATGCGGAAGCGTATAAGACATTTTAAGTGGTGTTCCTATTGATGTCCATATCTTGCCATCGAGGCTATAAAAGAAATTGGCTGTATCTTTTTTATTGGTGAAATCACAGGCGGCTTTGAAGTAAACCACGTTTTGATTGAGTGGAATACTTTCCACTTCCTCCGGCTTTCCTGTTCCTGCATTGATCATTACAATATTCTTATAGTCGCCATTTACACTTACACCCACAATGCCATAGTTTTTTTGTAAAAGACAAAGTCCGGCGAAATCACCATCTTTCATTTTTGAAACATCAAGCGATGTGCTGCCTGTACATACAGGACCAATCGTTCTTTGTGTTAATGTATTTCTTGCAAGCAAAAAACTGGTATCAAGTCTTCCTGTCGTCAGACGGAGAAAACCTTTTCTTTCAGTCACAGACCAAAGACTGTTGTCAGGATTGTGATTCCATTGCCAAACCAATGGTAAAGACGGCTCGTTTTTTTTACGGGTAAATTCATCGGATGCAACAATACCGGGAATCAAGCTTTTGTTGGGAGGCAGATTCAATGTTTCAGGAACTTTACCATTCACTCCCAAAACAGGCCAGCCATCTTCCCATTTTACAGGAACTAAATATGGTATTCGTCCCACTGAACCAAAATCCCGGAAGAGATAAGCATACCATGTGCCATCAGGTATATCAATCAATCCTCCTTGTGCTACACCAAGATCCTGTAATCCTATGCGACCTTCATAAGGCCCGGTAATTTTATCAGCACGATTAATAACCACAGTACGCATACCGCCTCTTGGCCATGTAATATTGAAGAGATAATATTTACCATTTATTTTATAAAGTTGTGAACCTTCTCCTAAACTACTGTTA
>JANOJO010000693.1:0-2181 GCA_031418795.1 Bacteroidota bacterium
CATCTCTTTTAAAAATTCCTATCATGGTAGTACACAGGGCGCACTAAGTGTAATGGGGAGCGAATACTGGCAACAGGCTTTTCGGCCATTGTTGCCCGATGTGCTGCAAATGAATTACAATTCGTTTGAAGACCTGGAAAATATTACTGAACGAACGGCTTGTGTAATTGCAGAGACCATACAGGCAGAAGCGGGTGTTTTGGTGCCGCAAAACGACTGGCTGAAAGCTTTGCGTAAAAAATGTTGGGAAACCGGTGCGCTTTTAATTTTGGATGAAATTCAATGTGGCTTTGGCCGCAACGGAACGCTTTGGGCCTTTGAACAGTTTGATGTGGTGCCCGATATTTTGTTATTGGGAAAAGCATTGGGCGGCGGTATGCCGTTGGGAGCTTTTATTGCCGATAAAAAAATAATGGATTCATTAACCCATGACCCGGTGTTGGGCCATATCAACACTTTTGGCGGCCACCCGGTTTGCTGTGCAGCTGGGCTGGCGGCATTTGATGTTTTGCTGGATGAAAAATTGATTGATGCTGTTAAGGATAAAGAAAAATTATTTATTTCTCTTTTAACCAAGGCGTCAGACGGCTTGGAGCCGTCAAGACACCTGACAGTAAGAAGCTGCGGTTTAATGATTGCTGTGGAGTTCGAAAGTTTTGAGGTTAATAAAAAAATTATAGAGACGTTGCTTCAGGGTTCAGGTCGCTCAAAGCGCCCCGACCCTTGCGTTTTTACCGATTGGTTTTTATTTGCTGCAAACTGTTTAAGAATTGTTCCGCCGCTTACTATTACAAATGAAGAAATAGAAATTGCCTGTAAAAAAATTAATGCTGTATTAAAAAGTATCTAAAATCCAGTTTAATTTTTCTCAGTTATTTCATATGTTTCAGTTTGTTTAAACTTACCCACATTGCTTGTTCGGGTAAAAAATATTCTACCAAGCCACCCACTGTTTAAATGGTATGTAAACTGGTTGAGATCGCTTATCTCCATGTCTTTAATCTGTTTATTTATTTCTGCCTCACTTTCTATGGGGTTGCTGGATAATTTTTTTAACATAGCAGCAATTATTGGCCCCGCCTTGCCTTTATCAATTCTTTGAATCAAGCTTACCATACACTTGTCAACCGGCACATTGAGTTCATCCAGTTTGAGTGTAATTGTAGCCGGAAAAGGTAGGCCACCTGTAACATTAGCTAATTGTGTTTCTATTACTGTGCCTGAAGTAAAATATTCTATACCGTATGGGGCATGAAACAACTGTACTTCTTTTATCAAAAGTGTTTCTATATTCTCTTTGGTTTGAAAGATTGACTTAATTTGATTTAAAGCAGCAACAAACTCTTTATTTTGAGCTTTTGCTGCAACAGCCTTTTCATAATTTGCAATTGCAAAATCCCTAACTTCTTCCCAGTTTACTAATTCTGTAAACATGCCTACATCATCAGTTTTGTATACTATTTTCAGTCCTTCCATAATAGTATTTAAACTATTTAAAGTATGTTCACTTCCTAATGAAGTTCTAAAATTTTTATAGATCCATTCAATGGTAAATCCTGTTTCAGAAGAATCTATCACACGCAAGTGGGCTTCATAAAAACCTTCAGCAAATGATTTTTGGATACCTGATTCCAACTTTTCTTTACTATGTTTAATTTGGTAAACCCGGGTGTCTTTATTATTCCAAAAAGCAATACATGTTGCAGATGTATCGGTAATTCTGTTTTGAGAAAAACTGACTGAATTTAAGAATAACAAAATGCTAAAAAAAGATAATACGGATTTCATTTAAGTATGATTATTTAGGTGGAAAGGTATTTTAAAATTTATTAACCATTCAGAATATCAGATATGTTATTCCGGATGATAAACCCGCTCAGCATTTTTATAAACTGTAGCTTTATCCAGCGTCATTGTTTTTGTTTTTTGCTGCAGGTACATTTCTACCTGGTCGTCAAAATGTTTATTGCCGGCCTTTGCACTGGCACCATACATATTGATGGTTTCTATTTTAGGCAAGCCAGTTTTAGGAAATTGTACAAACATGATCAAACCATCACCGCCAATTGATTTTAATCTTCCGCTGTAATAATCTTCGGTCCATTGCGGCGATAAAAGATCGGGAAAACCGCCAAGCGGCCAGCTTTTTCCGCCCCTCACTAATTTTTGTATGTCGCCCAA
>JANOJO010000694.1:0-3355 GCA_031418795.1 Bacteroidota bacterium
GATACTCGAATACAATGCGTTGAATTTGTCTGAGGTTATCGATTATGATAAATTCAATCAATATACTATTGTTCATCACTCCACTACTATTGAGGGTTCTACTTTAACTGAGGTGGAGACCAGGCTATTGCTTGATGAAGGGCTTACACCCAAAGGAAAACCATTGATACATTCATTAATGGTGCAGGATTATTTCCGGGCATTGACATTTGTTCTCAACAGCGCATCAAAAAAAGAGCCTGTTACTCCGGAATTCATTCAACAAATAAACGCCCGGGTAATGGAGAATACAGGCGCCCTATATAATACAATATTTGGTGAGCTGGATAGTTCAGCAGGAAGTTACAGAAAAGGAAATGTGAGTGCAGGCGGCAGCTATTTTGTAAACTTTGATAAAGTACCCGATTATGTAAGCAGGCTTTGTAAAAAAATCGCCGAAAAAAATTCAGAAACATTAAATCCGGTTGAGCAGCTTAATTTATCGTTTGATGCACATTTCGATTTGGTAACAATACACCCATTTTATGATGGCAATGGCCGCACCAGCAGGCTATTAATGAACTGTATTCAGCAACTATATAAGCTGCCGCTCTCAATAGTTTTTAAGGAAGATAAAGCAGATTATTTTCAGGCACTGATTGATACAAGACATAAAGAGGACATTTCAATTTTCCGCAATTTTATGTATAGCCAAACTGCAAAGTACCTGCAAGAAGAAATAAATAAATACAAACTATTAAAAGTAACTGGTAAAGAAAAAGGAAACGGTGGGGGATATTCTCTTATATTTTAGAAACGCAAAACATAGTTTTATCTGCAAGAAATCAATGTTCTGCGATGTCCATTTCGGGCTTTTTTATTTTGTCTTCGAATAAGCCACTGCAATATCCGCTCCCATCCTTGCATTGTGTTTTATTAATGCAATATTGGCTTCAAGGCTTTCTCCCTTTGTATGTTCGGCTATGTATTTTAATAAAAAGGGAGTTACATCTTTGCCGGTAATTTTATTTTCATCTGCCGCTTTTGTCTTGTCCTAAAAATGCCAACGTACAGCCCACCCACCCAGCTGACACAATCCTAATCATCTTTATGTTAAACATCAGCAGAAGAACAACCATCAGCCAGCCGATTAACCCAACACTTTGTTTTTGTTTCCAATTTTCTACTTTCATTTCAGATAATTTGAAAAGTCAAACCAGGTTTAAACGACTTCTTCAAATATTGACGGTATTGATTAAACAAATAGACAACCTAATTTTTTTTTAATCCAAAAAACAACCTAATTAAATTAAAGCGTCTTACAATAAATTCATAAAAAGACAAACTCCCAATAAGCGTAAAAGACAATAACAAAATAAATTTTATTGACACCCCCATTTTCAGATGAAATAATATGCTGGAGCCTAAGTATAGAAACGCCATGTGAATAATATAAACCGGATATACGGCTTCTTTTATATAGTTCAATGCATTTGACGGTTTGTTGATATACTTGTAAGCAAATCCGAGCAAAGAAAATATCCAGCAATTAGATTCAACTGATAACAGATAAACCGGATGTGGGTTATAGATTTGATACAAACGTATGATAAATAATATCCCCGCTATTAATAGAAAAAGACATCGCCATTTGCCTAACATATCCCAAATGGATTTACCGGCATACATCATACAAAACCCAAAGAAAAATGCCAGCAACCCCAAAAGAAAACCATGATTTGTAAAGGCATACAATTCAAAAAGAACAGGATTAAGCATTACTGCTTCCAATGCCATCACAGCTACTACAAGTACAAACATCAATGGAGTATTCATCCATTTTTTTATAATCAACCCGGCATTTGTTTGCTCTGTTTTTTTAAAGAAGTAAAACAAAGGCGACAGCACAACAACATAAATTAAAATATTACACAAAAACCACAAATGCCCTAAGTTTGGAATATAGCTTAACTGCTGATGATAAAACTTTTGAATGAGTAGTATGTGCAGCGGCACAATAAAAATGACTCCAAATAGTAAAGGAATGCCAATTCTGAAAAAGCGTTCGGTGAATAGCTGTTTCCAGTTTCTGTTTTGCATGGCCAAAAATACTCCCATACCTGAAACGTAAAACAACAGTGGTATTCGCCAAACATTCAGCATGTTCATGGCAGGCCACAATGCATCCCATGATGGATTGTGGGTGATAAAGCCAATAAAAATTCCCCAGGGCTGAAACCCGATAGCTGTGTGATAAATAAGTAATAAGCAAATAGCAATTACCCTCACCCAGTCAATATCGTATCTCCTGTTAGTAGTTTGCAACATCTTTTTTATTTTATCATTTTAGCAATTACGGGCCGTGTTTTCTCAATGTAGATAAGGTCCATTTTTACTCCCATAGGTGCAAGCATTTGTTTCATCTGTTCATAAATTGTCTTTACCTGTGCAAATGGCGCCGCCACCGTTTCATAAGCAGTACTATTGTATTTATTCTTAATGGTTTTATCGGCTTTCTTTTCCAGCAGCAGTTTTACTATTTCGGGTTTGCAGAAAAAAGCAGCTACATGCAAAGGAGTAGAGCCATCGTTATTTTGAAAATTGATATTTGCCCCTTCTTTAAGTAACAGCCCTGCAATTTCCTGTTGCTCATACAGGCAAGCTGTAATCAAAGGACTTGAACCACCCAATGCGTCTTTCAGATTAATATCTGTACCGGTAGCTATATGCTGTTTCACTGCCTCAATATTCCCGGTAGCTACCGCTGTATGAAAATCTGTTTTCGGTTTTTGCAATTTGGAAGTGGGCTTTTTTTGTTGGGCAGTTGCATTATTCTCATTGCAGCCAATAAGGAGCAATACAGCAAGCAAGAAAGTAATCGCCAATTTGGTTGTAATTTGTTTTGTGTTCATAATTAAAAATGTTTTACGAGTTTAAAATTTAGACAAAGAGTATCCGGGAACAATGGTTACCCATTATTCGCATGCCTGTTAATAAAAGCACAGGCAGTAGAAAATTATTTTACTGATGGATAAAAGTGTTTAGCCCGTTCCTTCCTTTACATATTCCAGAATATCTGCCGGCTGGCAGTCAAGCACTTTGCAAATAGTTTCCAGCGTACTAAAACGAATTGCTTTTGCTTTTCCGGTTTTGAGGATGGATAAGTTTGAAAGCGTTAAACCAACTTTTTCTGAAAGTAGATTGAGCGACATTTTTCTCTTCGCCATCATCACATCAAGGTTTACAATAATCGGCATGACTTATACGGTTAATTCGTTTTCTGTTTGGATTTCGATCCCTCTCTTAAAAATTTGTGCAATTACAAAAAGTATAACGCCCATAAATAGCCACACATCAGCTCCGCCCAAGCGTAATT
>JANOJO010000695.1:0-3444 GCA_031418795.1 Bacteroidota bacterium
ATTAACTTTCTACACTATAATCCCCACCCCCTGAACAAGGGAATTGCTCCAGCTCTTTTTTATTAATATTAAAATACCGGTTTATGAAAAAATTACTCGTTTTTTCCAGCCTGCTTTGTTTTTCTTTTTTTGCACAAGGACAAATCTTAAAAAAAATAACAGACCGTGCCAAACAAAGAACCATTGACAAAGCCAATCAAAAAGTAAATACCGGGACAGATAATACCGTGGACACAGCCTTCAGTAAAACAGAGAAAGGCGTAAAGGATATAATAACCGGAGATCCTGATAAAAAAAAGAAAGACAGTGTACAGAATTCCAACGCTGGAATGGATAGTAATGAGGGTAATACCCCATCCATAAAAGCCTACAGCAAATTTGATTTTGTACCGGGAGAAAAAGTAATTGGCTTTGAAGATTTTTCTACAGGAACTATCGGCGACTTTCCTTCGGAGTGGAATACCAGTTCATCAGCAGAAATAGTAACCATTGATGGAAAAGAGGGACGGTGGTTAATGCTTACCAAACCCGGTGTGTTTCTCCCAGAATTTACTGATAAATATCCCGAAGATTTCACCTTTGAATTTGATTTGCTTCATGGGGTTCCTATTAACGGGGCCGCTTTTACGGTTGCTTTTGCAGAATTGGTCGAAATTAATAAACCACAAAATTGGACATTGGCAACAAACCATATCAATTTTGAACTGAGCACAGCCAATACCGGAGCTAAAGCTGGACTTTCAAGGTATTCAGTAAGAAAAAATTCCGCAAGCGAAGCCGCCAACCAGTTTTATCCGGAAATACTGAATGATAAAAATAACCCCATTCATATTTCTATCTGGCGGCAGAAAGAAAGAGTGAGGGTATATGCGAACCAGGAAAAACTTTGGGATATACCCAAAGGTCTGGCTAAAGAAGCAAAATTGAATGCAATTGTCTTTTATGTTCCATATGTTGAATCCAACTTACAGCATTATGTCGGTAATCTGCGTCTGGCAGTTGGTGCACCTGATACCCGCAAGAAAATGCTTGAACAAAATAAATGGGTAACTCATGGAATTTTATTTGATGTGAACAGCGCCAACATCAAACCACAGTCTTATGGTACATTAAAAGAAATGGCCAATGTGCTGAAAGAAAATCCTGACCTGAAAGTAAACATAGTTGGACATACTGATGCAGATGGAAAAGATGATGCAAATCTTGATTTATCGAAACGCAGAGCTGCTTCAGTAAAAATAGCATTGGCAAAAGAATTTGGTATTGATGAAAGCCGGATGGAAACTGATGGCAAAGGTGAAGGCGAGCCAATAGAAAAAAATAATAATCCTGCTGGTAAAGCAAACAACCGGAGGGTGGAGTTTATTAAACTATAATCGCCTAAATAATCAACAATGCGTATTATCATTCTTTGCTTATTCGCCTTTTTTATTATGCAACCTGTTTCATCTCAGCAACCCACTGCAAAAGAAATGCAGGCACAAATGCAGGAAGCAGTTAATGAATTGAACAAACAGATTACAGAGCTGGAAATACAGATTGCAGAAGCGAAAAAGAATAAAGAAGATGCGGATAACATTAAAGAAATGGAAGATCGACTGGCTATGCTGAAAAAGCAAGTGGCTATGATAGGAGGGTTAAGTAAAACTATTCCTAAGCTACCAGGTGTGTCGGATGTGAAAGCAACTAAAAATCCATTCTTAAGCACCAAAAGATTTCCTGAAAGAAAAACCGCACTGCTTGAATCTTTACCCAAACGAAAAATTTCTCAGCAGGAGCTTATCACATTTCTTACTGCAATCAATACCGAACTGAAAAAGAAACTGCCTGTTGAAAAAGTAAGCGCTGCACAAAAAATCATTACTGCATTAAAGGGTGATCCGGAAAAGTCTGCTATAACCGGAGTAACGGCATGGTATCAGAATGCTCCGTCAGATGCACTTTTATTATTAACCTATGCTGCATCCAAATCACCTGATGATAATACGCTGAATAATTGCGGTGCCATTTTTAATCTCTGCGGGTTGGAAGATAAAGCTATTCCTGTTTTAAAATATGTATTAGCCAATCAACCGGGCAACAGCACCGTACTGAATAATATTGGCCAGGCTTATGCCGGGCTTGGTGAACTGGATACTGCTATGTATTACCTGATGGCTTGCAGGGCAGCAAATCCTTCACACCCCGAAGCCTGTGCTACAGCAGCATATATTGAAGCTGAAAGAGGAAACACAGCAGAAGCAGTAAAGCTGATGAGCGAAGCTTTAAAAACCGGTTACAGTGATGCCCGGGTTAAATTCATTAAAGATATTAATCCCAACAGTTCCTTACCATTATTTACTATGCATGATCTTGATTTAAAGAACAGCTTATTCTTCAGAAACGATTTTTCGTTTCCTCCTAATTGCCGTCAGTGGAGCAATTGTGAAGATGTTTATGCCAAACAGCAGGAGTTTAATGACAAAATGGATGTCCTGATAAAACGCTACACAACAGATATTCAACAGAACAGTATGGTGACATTAACCAAAACGAGTCCGTTTAACGAAGCCGTTTATTTTAAATTGAAACAAATAGGTGACGATTATGGTTACAGAATTCAGAATGCCATTGAATTACTATTGGCCCAAGTAAAAATTATGACAGATAACAACACTAATGAAAGACTGACCCTCGATGCAAAATATGATGCTGAATACAGGGCCTGTTATGGAGGCAGTAACCAGGCAAAATGCCAGGATGCGGTAACATACCGGCACTGTAAAGATCTAAAAGGGTTACAGGAAAAATATTTTAATGAGCTGGCTGATATATCAGAAAACTACAAGAACAAAAGATTTCCGCTGGATTTGGAATATACCAATAAGATAATTTGGCTGATGTCGTTGAGATCAACTGATGACCGGTTTCTGAAAGCTGAAACCGGTGTAGCGGCCATGACCTTTCTTAACACTGTAAAAACTTATACGCTGAGTGTTTGTAATCCCGCTGGCAAACCAAATTGTGAACAATATAACCCTGCCAATCCTAATAATCCGAATTCACCAGCCTATAAAAATTCTAAATGCCCGATAAATATTATTGTTCCGTTTGTGGTCGGAAAAATAAAACTCAATTGCAGCGAATTTGAATTTGAAGCCGGACAAGGCCTGGTATTTACTTATGAAAAAAATTTTATTTCCAAGGAAACAACCGTTTCGTTTGGACCCGGCGCTTCAGTAGGAAGTAAATGGGTAGCAGAAGCTGGTGTAAAAGCACAGGCATATGTGAAATTTGATGGCAATAATCAACCTGTTGATGCCGGAGTATCCGCAGAAGTTGAAGTTGAAATAACCGGTCCCATTTCGCCAATTATCAAAGCCGGTTTTACGGCTGGTGTCAACTCAGGTATTAATCCAACTGGTCAATTGACGCCGTTTGTGTCCACATCAACTTATTCATGGA
>JANOJO010000696.1:0-5370 GCA_031418795.1 Bacteroidota bacterium
AGAACAAATTACTCCTCCGGCGCTAAATGGGAAGACATAGTGGGCTATAGCCGTGCTGTAAAAATTGGCAACACAATTGAAGTAACCGGAACAGTTGCTGTGAACGATAACAGTAATCTTGTTGGTGGTAATGATGCTTACGAACAAACAAAATTCATCATTCAGAAAATAGAAACGGTTTTAGAAAAAGCCGGCGCATCATTAAAAGATGTGGTGCGAACAAGAATGTTTGTAACCGATATTTCCCGCTGGGAAGAATATGGAAAAGCTCATGGCGAATTTTTTAAAGACATTAAGCCCTGTACCACGATGGTGGAAGTGAGTAAATTAATTTCTCCTGAATATTTAATTGAGATAGAAGCAACCGCGGTAATAGAATAATTTAATCGGCATTATCTACTTTAAAATTCCAGCCTTCAAAATGTTTTTTTGTTTTGCCCCATCCCTGGTATTGTTGTGTGTTGAAGAATGGGTGGAGTTTTTTGATTATCACAATACTATTTGAATAATTCGTTTTTGCTAAAAATAAAACGTCACAAAAACCTGAATTTAGTTTTTCTATTTACCAAATTATTTTAACCGGATACGCTGAGAAATTTTTATCTGTTGTAATTGTGTAAAGGTTGTTTGTGATTGCCTGTGCAATTATCATCCTATCGAAAGGATCTCTGTGATAAAATGGTAATCCCGAAAGTATCAGGGTGTCTTCAAAACTTACGGGTAAAATATAAAAGGCGTTATTTTCAATAAGTTCTGCTACTTTGGAAAAATGAGATTTAAGTTCCAGCTTACCCAGGCTTATTTTTATAGAAATTTCCCAAAGGCTTGCAATGTTGATAAAGTTGTTGGCATCATCAGCTTCTATTGCTTTGCGTGCATTTGCAGAAAGCTGTTTATCTCCTTCGATGTACCAGAGAAAACTATGGGTGTCAAGTAAGTTGTTCATCAACTCTTGTATTCATTAAAATCATCGATCGGCTCATCAAAACCGGTTTTCATAATAAACACCCCTTTGCCACTGCCAAAAACTGGCTTTGGTTTTTCTTTGCCGCTCTTTTCGTTTTTTGATTTATTCAGAAGAAATTCAATAAAGTCGTTCACCTCCTTTTTTAAACTTTCAGGAAGTGAGGATAGTTTGTTATATAATAAAATATTATCCATTTACATTTTTGTCTGTGCCCAAATTTAGCATCCTTTCTTGTTAAACACAACATTCCTGCTAATTTTACTCAACTTTTCACATACAAATTTTATTGCTTGCACATTCATTCCAAACTCCCATCCGCCACTACTTCCATCTTCACTATAATGAGTGGGCTTGCCAGTCAACACAATGCCATTAATCTCGGCCAGGGTTTTCCTGATTATCAAATGAGCAAAGAACTGGTGAACAAAGTAAATGAAGTAATGCAAAAAGGATGGAACCAGTATGTGCCCATGCAGGGTTATATGCCGCTGCGGGAATCCATCGCAGAGAAGGTTGAGTCTTTATATAAAACAAAAATTAATCCCGATACTCAAATCACCATTACACCCGGCGGCACTTATGCAATTTATACTGCATTGACAACAGTATTACAGCCCGGTGATGAAGTCATTGTTTTTGAACCCTGTTATGACAGCTATATCCCAAACATTGAAATCAATGGAGCCGTTCCGGTTTTAATTGATTTAAATTTTCCTGATTATAAAATAGACTGGCAGCAGGTAAGAAATAAAATATCGCCAAAGACAAAAATGATTATGCTGAACAGTCCGCACAATCCCACAGGTGCGGTGCTGGGCGAAGAAGACATGAAAGAACTTTCTGCAATTGTTAAAGACACCAATATTTTTATTCTGAGTGATGAAGTATATGAGCATCTCATCTTTGATAATATTCCGCATCAGTCCATTCTCCGATACCCTGATTTGCTGCAAAGAAGTTTTGTTTGCTTTTCTTTTGGCAAAACATACAACTGCACCGGGTGGAAATTGGGTTACTGTATTTCTTCTGCAGAGCTGATGAAAGAATTCAGAAAGGTTCACCAATTCAATTGCTTTTGCTGTCACACACCATCCCAGGTTGCGCTGGCAGATTTTTTAAAAAACAAAGAAGCTTATTTATCACTCAGCACATTCATGCAGCAGAAAAGAGATTATTTTATTGAGTTGATGAAATCAACAAGGTTTGATTTACTCAACAGCAGTGGCAGTTATTTTATTTGTGCAAAATATAACAGCATCGGCAATGAGGCTGATAAAGATTTTGCTGTAAGAATTACAAAAGAATTTGGTGTGGCAACCATTCCGGTTTCTTCTTTTTATAAAGCGGGTACCGATAATAAGGTGGTTCGTTTTTGTTTTTCGAAAAAGAACGAGACATTGGATGATGCGGTAAATAGATTAATTAAACTATAATGAGACTTCGCAAGTCCTCCGCCTCTGGCAGAGGACTTGCGAGCCGTATGATTAATGACACACGATACCGCGGAATATTCTTTATGCTGCTGGCAGCATTGGGCTTTTCCATTATGGGTGGCGCCGCAAAAGCATTGAAAGAAAGTTTCAATGCAGGTCAATTAGTTTTTTACAGAAATGCTGTTGGCCTTATTTTTTTGCTGCCGGGCTTATTTATAAAACCTCCGGTTCACCAGGGTGGAAAATTTACGAGGCTTGTTTTTCGTGGATTCATGGGCACTCTTGCGCTTTACACCTTATTATATTGTATCCTTCATATTCCGTTGGGTACGGCCATGAGTTATAATCTTACATCTGCGCTGTTCATTGCCATATTTTCTTTTTTTCTTTTTAAAGAATATCACGGAAAAAGAGTTTTGCTGGCGGTGATACTTGGATTCTCCGGCATGTTGTTAATTTATAAACCGGTCATGCATCTGCCCTGGTTTTATCATGTAGCAGGATTGATTTCAGGAATCACATCTGCGTTCGCTTATCTCACAGTTAATCGCCTGGCAAAATATTATGACCCGCGGATTATTGTTTTATCTTTTTTATTATGCGGCTTTATTGTTCCTTCTATAACTATGATTATTCATTACACTGCCGGCGTATTTCCAGATGGGTTATTTATTATTGACTTCAGGTGGCCGGCTGCTTTTGAGTGGTTCTGGATATTGCTGATGGGCCTTGCCGCATTATTCGGACAATATTTTGTTACCCGGGCTTATGGTGCAGATAAAGCAGGTGTGGTTTCTGTGTTTGGTTATGCAAATATTATTTATTCTGTTTTTATCGGCATGATGCTGGGTGATGCTTTTCCTGATTGGATAAGCTGGGCTGGTATTTTTTGTATCATCGGCAGCGGAGTAATTATTTCCCTGGTTAAAAGAAAACAAAAGGCTGATCGCTGATTTTTTTTATTTTTCGGAATTAAAGTAAATGTTATGAGAAAAAAATTTTCTGTACTTGTGCTTACGTTGCTGGTAATTTTTTCTGATGCTCAGGTGCTTTCGCAACGGGAGCAGGCAGAGGTTATTGACGAAATACTTGCCGATCGTTTCGATAATCTGTTGCCGCAACTGATGGAAAAAAATAATATTGACATGTGGGTAATCATCAGCCGGGAGTACAACGAAGACCCTGTATTGAAAACCATGTTGCCCGCCACCTGGCTATCAGCAAGAAGAAGAACCATTCTTGTTTTTTATAATAATCCATCAAAAAAAGTATTTGAAAAGCTGGCCATTGCAAGGTATAATGTTGGCGAAAACATCAAAGCCTCGTGGGATATGCAGAAATTTCCCAATCAGTGGGATGCGCTGAAAGATATTATCACAAACAGAAGTCCGGATAAAATCGGAATTAATACTTCAAAAGATTTTGGTCATGCAGATGGCCTCGACCACACAGAGTATATTGAGTTCATGGAAAAATTGCCGGCAGCATTTAAGAATAAAATTGTTTCTGCAGAAACACTTGCTGTAAACTGGCTGGAGACAAGAACTGAAAGGGAAATGAATTTTTACCCACAGCTCGTTTCCATTACTCATAAAATAATTGATGAAGGTTTTTCAGAAAAAGTTATAACTCCCGGCATCACTACTACCGATGATGTGGTATGGTGGTTTCGTCAAAAGATAAAAAACCTTGGTTTAGATACATGGTTTCATCCATCTGTTGCTGTGCAAAGAAGCGATAGTAATAGCTTTGAACATTTAAGAAGTTTTTCCAACCGGCCAAAAGATGATGTGATACAACCGGGAGATTTATTACATGTGGATATTGGAATTACTTATTTGAGGTTGAATACCGATTGCCAGCAACATGCTTATGTTTTAAAACCAAATGAATCAGAACTTCCTTTGAGTATTCGAAATGCTTTTGCAAGAGCAACCCGTCTGCAGGATATCCTCACTTCGCAATTCAAAAAAGGAAAAACAGGAAATGAAATTCTTGCCGGTGCACTGGCACAAGCAAAAAAAGAAGGAATCGCGGCCACCATCTATACACATCCGCTCGGATTGCATGGTCATGCTGCGGGCCCCACTATTGGTCTGTGGGATCAGCAGGGTGGCGTGCCGGGCAGTGGCGATTTTCCCATGAATTACAAAACTGCTTATTCAATTGAACTCAATGCCGCATCCGAAATTCCCGAATGGAAAAAATCTATCCGCATCATGCTGGAAGAAGATGGATACCTTGATGAATCAGGCTTTCGCTATATCGGTGGCAGGCAAAAAGAAATCCATCTTATACCCCGGAAAAGGTCAGCCATCGGACAATAAGAAAATGTTTTTATAAAAACTATTTTTTTGTCTGACTTTTCTTATCGTATATTTGCGATATAAGATTAATATATGGCCATTCATAAAAAAGAAGAGTTTACTCAAAAGGAACAAGACCTCGCTGCTTTCGCAAAAGCACTAAGCCACCCTGCACGAATTGCTATACTTAAAGTGCTGGCGCAAAAGAACGAATGTATCTGCGGAGAAATAGTAGATGTATTGCCACTGGCACAAAGCACCGTAAGCCAGCATTTAAAAGAATTAAAAAACGCGGGATTAATTGATGGGGAAACCGACGGCCCCCGTAGCTGTTATTGCATCAACTGGAAAGCATTTGAAAAAATAAATAATGAATTTGGCTTCTTGTTTCAAAAACTGAAATCAACTAATGCTAAATGTTGCTGAAAATATTAAATCATAATTTAATAGTATAGTCATGAAAAATGAAACACAAATCAAAGAATTGGTAAAAGAAAAGTATGGGCAAATTGCCTCACAATCAAAAAATCAAAATGCGGGTTCCTGCTGCGGCGCCACCGGGTGCGGCAGTGATGAGGTGTATAGTATTATGTCAGACGATTATACTAAACTTGATGGATATGTTGCAGATGCTGATTTAGGATTGGGTTGCGGCCTGCCCACA
>JANOJO010000697.1:0-4680 GCA_031418795.1 Bacteroidota bacterium
ATGAATTTGTAACCGAAGTGAAGTCATGGAAAACCGGTCAACCAACTGAAGAAGGAATTTATATCGGGCCAATAAGCAGGAAAAAACAACTTATTGTTCTGGAAAACCAAGTTGCGGATGCAGTGAGTAAGGGAGCTACAATTTTAACCGGCGGAAAAAAAGTAAACAGCAAAGCCCGCCTGAATGACACAGTCGGGCAGGGATGTTTTTTTGAACCAACTATATTGGTAAATGTGAATCACCACATGAGTGTAATGAAAGATGAATCATTCGGGCCTGTTATTGGTATAATGAAAGTAAAAGATGATGAAGAAGCAATACAACTGATGCAGGATACTGAATACGGACTTACAGCCTCTGTTTACAGTGCAGATAAAAAAAGAGCAGAAAACATTTTACAGCAAATAAATGCAGGCACCGGCTACTGGAACTGTTGTGATCGGGTAAGTGCTGCATTACCCTGGAGCGGAAGAAAACATTCTGGTTTTGGTGTTACGCTTTCTCATGCAGGTTTGAGAGCTTTTGTAAAACAAAAAGGATATCATCTGCGTGATAAATCAAGTTAGTGTTCGTTGCAACATGTCCTGTTGCGGGTTTATAATCAATGGAACAAATAAAAATACACTGGTGAAGACATGGCACTTTATTTTCTGAGATCAATTACTCAGATTTACCTGTACCCTTATTGCTTTCAACCCACTGATGCTCTGAACATCTTCCAAATCCAGCCTTTCAATTTCCCCGGTTAAAATATTATTCTTATGAAGAAAATTAAAATAATCATCATATTCAACTACCTCCCGGGCATGTGAATATACGATGGC
This sequence comes from Bacteroidota bacterium, assembly GCA_031418795.1. Classification (GTDB taxonomy): domain Bacteria; phylum Bacteroidota; class Bacteroidia; order Chitinophagales; family Chitinophagaceae; genus VBAS01. The sequence continues at coordinate 825 of JANOJO010000697.1, forward strand.
AATGGTTCCGGGTTTTGTAAGCCGCTCAACTGTATTTTTTATTTTGACCTTATCAATTCTCTTTTTAAGAATTTCAAAACTTACGCTTTCTGCGCCTTCAACATCAAAACGCCTTTCGTCTTTTCTGAAACTGATACAAATCGGGTTACTGTATATCAATATCAGTTGCGTTGTTTTCAGGGGGATAGGGATATTTTTTTCTAACTGATGAGTAATACGGGTGATATCAGCCATAATAGATAATTGCCAAAGCCTGATTTTTTTCAGCTCACTTAATTCAAATAATTTATTAGGAGTAAAAGACTGCCCCAGGTAAATGTTATATTCCACTCCATCTGTTCTGAATTTTTCAAAATAATGAGGATGAAATTGTTGAATTTTATCCTGTTCGTTTTCAAGATACCGTGAGATTGTTTCATTTACTTTTCCAATGCTTTGATCAAAAGCCTGTCTGTTTTTATTCAAATGACCGGTAACAGGATCAATAGATTCCAGGTAATGATTAACCGGTGCAAGACTTTTATCCCCATTGACCGGTAAATTATCTAAAAAAGATTTTATTTCCAGCTCAAGAAATTCATTGATTTTTATTTCGTCTTCAGCCAATAATCCTTTTTCTGCTTTTTGCCTGTACCCATTATTTTTTTCACTTAATTTCTGTAATAATCCATTTTTCGGTACTTGCGGATTATCCTTAAGTTGATTCAACGTTGTTTCTACCAGGTCCAGGTGGTCAAGAATATCTTTTTGAAAACAATGACTTCTTTCAGTGGATGAATCTTTCACATCAACAGCGCCATAAAAGGGAAATACATGATCGAAACTTACAACCCCGATTTCCCGTGCAGTATCTTTTTCTCTTTCTTTCAGATATACACATGCCTCTTCCAGAAATCTCCATTCAACTACAGGTAATAAGGCTGTGAATTTTTCCAGGATCAGGGAATCAATTTCAGCATTAAATTGTGCTATATAATTTCTGCACATCATTTCAAAAAAAGTATACACAGGTTCAAGTTTCTTCAATGTTTGATTACTCAATACTCCTGCATTAGGAGAGGCTGCTTCCATCATACCAATCAATTCATTATTATGAAACAATGGAGCAACAATATAACAGCGGTCCGTTGAATTTTTCAGGTACGCCGTTAGTGGAAACTTTTTTTGCTTTGGCCCGGGTTCCTGCAGGTTACTTATGTATAAAGGTCTTTTTTCGCTTTTTAACAAAGATGCTAAATGGTTATACGCTGCTTCTCTTTCTTCACTCGTTACTAACCCATGCAGTAAAATACTCCTCTCTGAATATTTATTATAATAAACAAATTTTTCATTTAGTTTAATAAACGGGCTCAGGCTCACTTTAACATCTTTTAGCTCAATCAGGGTTTCTACGGCCGACCTTAATTTTTCATATCCTGGTAATGGATTTTCAGATTGCATTTCAATCATTGCATTCTTTACTTCTGTTACACATTCTTCTACTGTTACATCGGCTATGCTTCGGCGAAGAATAAATCCTTCAAAAGAAAATAATGACAGGGGAAATTGCTCAGCTAATTTTACATGATACATAATAGAACCGGAACTTCGATCAATAAGGTCTTCTGGAAATGGAGGCAAATTGCCCAGGAGTTTTAGATCTATAAAACTTTCATCAATATGCACCCTGCTATACCTGCGCAGTCCCGTGACTTTATCAACCCACCGGTTTGTTCTTCTTTCAGGTACTTTTATATCAAAATTGAAAAATTTTTTGAAAATCAACCGATAGGCCATCAGTACATATTCGCTTTGTAATTGTTCAAATGGCCGTTCAGGAGGAAAAGTGATATAGCCCTGCTTGTCAGGACTGAAATATTCAGAGAAAGAATCGGAATAAAAAAAAATTTCGAACTTATAAGGAGTTCCTAATGCAAAATACTGCAGGTCCTTATCGTTTGAAAAAGGAAATATTGTGGAAGCAATCAGCTGAAATATTTCTTCATGTTTTTCAATGACCTCCGGATTACTAATCGGCTTCAATAATTCCGGGAACTCTTCAAGTTTTCTTACAATCTGCCTGTAGAAATCTGCAAATTGCTCTTTAGGATTTTGAATTCTCGTCTGCAGGTGTTTGTAGTAAGGATAGAATGACAGGTGGGATCTGATTTCAGAATTCACATTGTGTTTGGCAGGATCTGGTAAAAGTATTTTCAACTCCGGTGATTTATTTTATGTAAAATTAAATTACAGAAAAAACTTCAATTTTAAATTGAAGATGTATACGAAGACAAATCTAAGTGAATATAAGAAGCGCTAAATCAAAACAAAATTTTTATTGCTGAACTAACCTTAATAATACCTGTTTTTTTCAGGAATAATTATAAGAACATTTATTTTACATGTAAAAGTTAATAATTACTTATTGAAGCAATGTTATAAATTGTCTTTAGCAAACAGAAAATTTTGACATTAAATCTCAATGCTTATTTTACGGGAATCCACAGTCCCACTCCCCTTTTATCATTCTCCACTTACCCTCTTTTCTTCCGTTGCAGGCAGAATCATAATTAAAGCAACACGCCATACCATCAGCATCGCCAAAACATAAGAACTATGTAACAATTTTCTTCAATTATATAAGTAGCATCTGCATTACACAACCCACCTTTGCTGTATCTATATTTAGTTTTCAGTAAGTCAGTAAAAAATAAAATTATGAAAAAGATAATTATTCTTATTCTCATATGTACCAGCTTTTCAATGACGGAGTCTTATGCGCAGGCAAAAGGAAGTTCTTACAAAACTGCTCTTGGAGTCAAGTTTTATCCCGGTGCAGGTATTACCATCAAACACTTTATTAAAAGCAATGTTGCTTTAGAAGGAATTGGTTATTTCTGGAGAGATGGTATGCGTATTACCGGTCTGTATGAATTTCACGGAAATATCAGCGACGCCCCCGGATTAAAATGGTATGCAGGCCCGGGTGCCCATATTAGTGTTTGGAATGATACATGGAAAAGAAGATATCCTGAACGTACCGGCGGCGCTTCAATTGGAATTGATGGTGTTTTAGGATTGGATTATAAATTCAATGGCGCCCCAATCAACATGAGTATTGATTGGCAACCATCTGTTGACCTCGGTACTTATTATGCCTTTAATGGAAATTGGGGTGGTCTTTCCATCCGGTATACTTTTAATTAATAATTGCATTAAAAGAATCAGTTAATACATTTTTATAAACCCCTTAAAAAATGAAATGAATTTTTTAAGGGTTTCTTTTGGTCATTTATTTTGAAGTAATAATTATTACACATTGTTTATATTAATTTTTCATTTTGCAAACTCTTCGTAAGCCCTCCTTCGGAGAGCTTGTCCCGATTTTTCGGGAGGTTTGGGGATGTCACAAAAAAAATAATTCCTCCACTGCTTTTTTCCACGCAACGAAAAAAATTATAAAAGCAAATTCATAAGACAAGGAATCCTGCTTTTGCAAGTTGGTCATCCCTCTCACCATTCACCACTCACCCTCCCACCTTCGATAAAGCTACGGTGGGCAAGCCCTATCTTTGTCATCAAACGATTTAATAAAATGAATCCCGATTTCAACCGTAATGAAGATGTAATGAAAATGCTGCTGAGTGATATGCGGCAAAAGCTGGATAAAATTTATGAAGGTGGCGGTAAAAAAGCAATTGCAAAGCAAAAAGAAAAAAATAAACTTACTCCGCGGGAAAGAATAAAATATCTAATTGATGCAGACAAACCTTTTAATGAAATAGGCGCCTTTGCCGGTTATGAAATGTATGATGATGTTGGGGGATGTCCTGCAGGTGGTACTGTAGCCGGTGTGGGTTATGTAAGCGGAAGGCAA
>JANOJO010000698.1:0-4939 GCA_031418795.1 Bacteroidota bacterium
CACCACAAGTATGGCACCATCCATCTGTGCAGCGCCAGTGATCATGTTTTTTACATAGTCAGCATGCCCCGGACAGTCTACGTGAGCATAATGACGGTTGACCGTTGCATACTCAACGTGAGCCGTATTAATAGTGATACCACGTTCCTTTTCTTCAGGGGCGGCATCAATTTCGTCGTACTTTTTTGCTGTAGCTAATCCTTTCTTGGAAAGAATGGTAGTAATAGCGGCAGTCAATGTGGTTTTGCCATGGTCAATATGACCAATAGTACCAACGTTAACGTGGGGTTTGTCCCTATTTATGGTCTCTTTTGTCATTGTTATCTTTTTTAAGTTGTTAGATATTCCAAATTATTGTTTTCTTACTTATAATTGAATTTTCCTTTTTGAGGGAACATCTTGAATACTAATTTAAATCAATTCATTTACAGAGAGCCGTTAAAGGATCCCGATAGCTATCGGGATGAACCCTTGACCTTCCCAATACCATCGGGATGCTCTATCAATCTCGCTTCAACCCTTTCAAAAATCATTTGAGCCGTTAAAGGGAATTGAACCCTTGACCTCTTCCTTACCAAGGAAGTGCTCTGCCACTGAGCTACAACGGCTGGTTTAGTCATTGAAGTCAGTGTGTCATATAAGTCAAAAAAGCAATGACCTCTCTAACCTAATGACTGTGGTCTTATCAAGAGCGGGAGACGAGGCTCGAACTCGCCACCTATAGCTTGGAAGGCTATCGCTCTACCAAATGAGCTACTCCCGCTGCTAAATTCTCTTTATCTAAAGAACATCTTTGTGGGCAAGGATGGATTCGAACCACCGAACTCGTAAGAGGGCAGATTTACAGTCTGCTGCCGTTGGCCGCTTGGCTACTTGCCCTTACTTGAGCCACTTGTCGGAATCGAACCAACGACCTACTGATTACAAATCAGTTGCTCTACCAGCTGAGCTAAAGTGGCATATTGTCTTATATCTCCACCGTTATACTGGTTAGGGCGGACAATATGATAAAGAACTACCCAAATTTTTGGGAAGGCAAAGGTAACGGAATTTGCTTATTCCCAAAATTTTGTAAAGGAAATTTCTATGGGTGGCAGAATTAAAAAAGGCCTCTTGTGGGAGGCCTCTATTTTTAAGCTGCTTTTTTTTCTTTTTTCCTTTTAACCTGAGTAATGAGGGAATCAAGTGCATCGTCAAAAGAACCCTCAAATGATTTACTGGTAGATTTTACAAAAAAGTTGTGTCGGGGTACGTGTACTCTTATCTCCGCAATCTTGTCTTTTATGTTATGGGCTACATTATCAAGCTTCAGAAATACATCAACCTTTATGATGCGGTCATGAAATGTATTTATCTTTTTCAATTTTCTTTTAATATACTCTATCAACTTTGCGTCCGCTTCAAAACGAACAGATTGAATATTTACATTCATAATTAATCGTTTTTTAAACTGTAAAACAATAAAGAAAGAGCTGTTAATTATTAAAAAATTAATGCATAAGCTATTTACATTTAGTATGCATTGAAGTTAATACAAATGATTTTTTTTTCCAAATAAATTCGAAACTTTTCCAGTTTTAGTTTGTTAAATTTTAAGCTTTGGGATGCGCTTTTTTGTAAACTTCTCTAAGCTTTTCAATTGTATTGTGCAGGTATACTTGTGTTGCGGCAAGGCTGCTGTGCCCCAGTAATTCCTTTACTGCATTAAGGTCTGCTCCTTTATTCATCAAATGAGTAGCAAATGTATGGCGCAGGATGTGTGGGCTTTTTTTATCCAGTGTATTGACTGCTCCTAAATATTTTTTTACTAGTAAATAAGCATACTTAGGATACATCTTTTTCCCTTTCTCAGTTAACAACAAACAATCATCAGGAATTTCAAATTCATTTTCTTTTAATTGCTGGTACTTGCGGATCATTTCTATCGAATCAGTACTTAGAGGAATAATTCTTTCTTTGTTGCCCTTGCCCAGAACCTTAACCTGTGATTTAATAAAATCTATTTGTGAAAGTTTCAGATTTAACAGTTCGCTTAATCGCATTCCGGTACAGTAAAAAAGCGTAACAAGCATTTTAGCGTTTAAAGTCTTCCAGTCTTCAGTAGCAATATTCAGAGTATTTATAAGTTTACCTATATCAACCTCCTTAATAAATACAGGCAACCGCTTATTTAATTTTGGCGAAATAACTTTTGCCATTGGGCTGATTGCAAGCTGGCCGGTTTTTAACTGGTATTTAAAAAATGATCGTAACGATGATATTTTCCTATTCAGAGATTTAGAACTTATTCCTTTTTCATGTAGTGCTGCCAGCCAGCTACGAACGAGGTTATGATTAATGTCTTTTAAATCTCTGACGCCAAAAGCAGAGTCTAGAAAGCAATAAAAATCAAAAAGGTCTGTCTGGTAAGCTACAATGGTGTGGGGAGAATACCTTTTTTCAAACTTAAGGTAATCAAGGAAATTTTGAATCTGCGGAATACTTGTTTCCGGCAATTGTTTCATTAAGGCTTGTTCAAGGTTATTTCAAAAAGGAACTGGTAATAAAAAAATTAGCTACAAAGCTATAAAACTCTGCAGCTAACCCCTAAGTATTCGTAAAAAATTAATCAGATTTCAATTTTGCCACTGGCTATATTTTGCTTGTAAACGGCTTTAAGCACAACATTCCTTTTCCTGACAGAAGGCTTTGTATAGCTCTGGCGTTCACGCAATTGCAGAAGTGTTTTCGATTTCTCGAATTTCTTCTTGTACTTCTTGAGTGCCTTATCTATGTTTTCGCAATCTTTTGAGTCAATTATCAGCATAGCTTTTATACCTCCTCCGGTATTTTTTTAAAGGGAACAAAGATAAAAGGAAATTTTTAGATTTCAAGGCCTGGTAAAAAATTAAGCCAAAGATGTGTTGCAGCTCCGTTTTATTAAATATTCAGAAGCCCTAATTTGCATCCATGTTTACAGGTATTATCGAAACTACAGGTACTGTTTCTGAGATTATCCCTTGTGGTTCAAATAAATCGTTCTGGGTAGAATCATCCCTTTCTCATGAACTCAAAATTGACCAGAGCATTAATCATGACGGAGTGTGCCTTACAGTGGAAGAACTCAGGGAACATTCGCATAAGATAACCGCAATAGAGGAAACTCTTACGAAAACAAATCTCAATAATTGGAAGCCAAACCAAAGGATTAACTTGGAAAGATGTGTTCCGGTAACGGGAAGGCTGGAGGGGCATATAGTACAGGGCCATGTTGATACAAAATCCCGGTGTTTAAAAAGAAAATCAAGAAATGGAAGCTGGGAGTTTGATTTTGAATTGCCTGAAAAATACTTTGCAATCCTGGTAGAAAAAGATTCAATATCTGTCAATGGTATCAGCCTGACCGCTTTTAAGGTGAAGAGAAAAAGCTTCCGTGTTGCCATTATTCCTTATACATTTGATCATACCTGCATCAGTGAAATAAATGTTGGCAATAGTGTAAACCTGGAATTTAATATCATTGGGAAATATATTAACCGGTTCCTTTCTGTAAACAAGAAGTGAAATATTAAACCAGAAAAAAAGAAAAAACTATTTTAGACTAATGAGCATTCCCGCTTCATCACAAAAGGAATCTTTCCATAATTTCACTTACCTGCTTCCTTTTTTACCGGTCATTTTTTTCTTTTCTAATAATATAACAAGGTTTATTGAACATGTTTTTACATTAGAAGTATTATACCTGTTTATTTTTTATTCTTTATTCTCTTTCTTTATATTTATTTGCAGTAATAAAATTTTAAAATGGGGTATCCCATTTTCACTTTTTTTAAGTTACCTGCTTTCTTTAGTTTTTCTTTTTTTCGGACTGATTCAGGATTATTTATTTCAGCTGAAAATATCTTTATTATTAAGCAACACCCTTTTTCTATTAGCATGCTTCTCCTCTGTTATTTTACTTCTTTCAATACAATTAAAGAATAATAAAAAGAAACTAAAAACAATAAACCGCTTCCTCACTATTCTTTTCTTAGCGCTTATAGTTTTTGAATCCGGAGTTCTTTGCTATAAAATTATTTTCGGAAAGACCATTGCTGCAATAACAAACAAGATGACAGCGCCTATACAGTTTAATGTCAGGGACAGCACAAAGGAACTGCCAGATATCTATTATTTTATTTTTGATTCTTACACCAACCGCCCTGCATTAAAAAAATACTGGAGTTACGATAATGATATCTATGATTTTTTGAATAATAAAGGGTTTTTTACTGTGGATGCTGCTACCAGTAATTACAAATCCACACCTTACTCAATAAGTTCCGTACTTAATTTACAGTATTTAAAGGGTGCAGCAGGATACCAACACACCAATTCATCTAATTTCCTTACAGGGCTTTGGTTGTACAGGAATAATATCCTTTACAATTTTTTAAAGAAAAATGATTACACTTTTTCAAATTTTTCTCAGCTAGAAAATGAGAAACTACAAACCGGGTTCGGCTTTTTAGGTGTTGAAAAACCTGTTACCTGGTTACGCAAACAAACCATGGAAAGAATATACGTGGACCCCTGGATGTGGAATAAACTTAATAGAATATTTGGGGGAAATAAAAGTGATGAAGCCATTACTATAAAAAGCATGAAAATTTTTGACAGTTACAACAAAAATGCATTGGCACACATACAATCCAATTGTAATAGCTACGTCAAAAGATACAATAATGCCCCTCCGCTTTTCTGCTTCACCCATTTTATGTTGCCACATAATCCCTATTTAGTAGATGAAAATGGAAACTATACGGGCATTTCTAATCCTGATGGTGAAAATATGAATGGATATCTGGGCCAGGTTAAGTATGCCAACCAGTTGATCCGTCAAATTACCAATTGCTTATTAAGTGATACTACCCGTAAAAAAATCATCATCTTCCAGGGCGACCATGGTTACCGGCATTAT
>JANOJO010000699.1:0-3394 GCA_031418795.1 Bacteroidota bacterium
ACAGGAGAACGACGGCCTGAAGAATCCGGTTCACCTAATTTCATTACACTGCAAACAAGTTGTTTTACTTTTCCCTGTGAGCCTTTTATTTTTTTCGGTGCAGCCAGCCAGATAATTTCACAACCATCCATTTTTGCAATATCCAGTTCAACTTGTGTACAAGGTTACTCACATACTGTTCTTCGGTAAAACAATGTTACTTCATTTGCTACAAATATTTTAGCCAGTGTGGCGGCATCTATTGCCGTCATACCCATTCCAATCACTGCTACTTTATTACCAACAGGAACAGCAGGATAACCTTTATCCCTTATATCATAAATAAACTGAATAGCATCAATAACACCTTCCAGTTTTTCCCCGGGAATATCTAATTGCCTGGCAACTCCAACACCAATGCCCAGGTACACCGCATCATAATTTTTTTTCAATTCAGATAGTGAAATATTATTACCCAATTCATGGTTATATTTTATTTCAATGCCGCCGATTGATAAAATATAATTTACTTCATCTTCACAAAACTGCGGAGTTACTTTATATGCAGCAATTCCATAAGTCATCAACCCGCCTCCTTTAGCTTCTTTTTCAAATATTGTTACATCTATTCCTTCTCTTGAAAGCACATGAGCACAACTCAATCCGGCAGGGCCTGCACCGACAATGGCTACTTTTTTGCCCCCGCCCCCATCTCCGCCGGTTGGCGGAGGGTTAAGAGTCTTTCTTTCAAACAGTTTCCATTTTTTTTCCATTGCCATTTCAGTAGAATAGCGTTGCAGCCTGGCGATATGAATGGGTTCTTCTTCCAGTAAATTATATACACAAGCACCTTCGCATAATTTTTCTACCGGGCAGACTTGAGAACATCCAGCACCCATAATATTTGAAGAGAGAATTGTATGAGCCGAACCTTTTATATTATCGGTAGAAATTTGTTTGATGAATTTGGGTACATCAATACTGGTAGGGCAACTTTTGGTACAAGGTGCATCATAACAAAATAAACAACGGTTGGCTTCCACCTGCGCTGCTGTTTTATTTTCAAACGGCGGATGGATGTCAGCGAAGTTTTGTTCGTATTGTTCGTTGGTTAATTTGTTTGCGGCTATTGGCATTTCAAATTATTTTAATTGCTTACCCTGTTTCGATGCAGGAAGATAATTTTTCTTAGTAACAACTTTTTCTCCTGTTTTTATTTCCAATGCTTTTCTTGCAATACCTGCAATAGCTCCTCCTTGTTTAGCAATAACTTTATTTTCTCTGAAACCTTTTGGATTTCTTTTTTTTACAATGGCAGTAGTAGAGGCTTCGCCCAGCATAGAAAAAATAAGTTCCAAATCTGTCATGTGGTCTCTTAAGTTTTCTCTTTTAAGATTTTTTATTTTTTTATGTTGTGCAGGTTTAACACCAAAAGTTGCTTTTGCAATTTCGGCAGTAAGAATAGCGTATTCTTTTTGTTCTCTCACCTCATGATTCTTCCATTCGTCAGTTAGTTCTTCCCGAATAGCAATGCTGCGCATTCTTTTTTCAAACCAGTCTTCGGGGTACCCTTTTTGCTTGTATAAATCCCTTGTTCTTTGTGTTGCTATTTCAGGGTTTTCAATTTCTTCAAGGCGTTCGTAGCCAACCTGTGCCAGCCAAAGCTTAAATGGTTCTGCTTTTGGAGAAGGGATGGATTGAATGATTCGTAAAATGCCCTGGGTATTTGCTGCCTGAATTTTTCTTTTTTTTCCATCGGCAGCAACCATTTCAACCGGGGTACAAATTGTACCCCAGTTGCCGCTAAGCTGTTTGTCCCTGCTTCGTATGCGTTTAATATATTGTTTAACATCGTTACTATCGGTTAATGCTTCAACCACATCCTGAACCGAGAAATACCATTTCTGTTCATCATCATTAAATGCTGAACGAATTTGTTTGCTTTCAAATAATTTAATATTACTCATTAAAAAAAATTATCCTCTCCAATATTTTTATTTTTCAAATCTGTAAAACTGATTAAATTTTATAGCGCTCAGACCAAAACTACAACTCTACAAGTTTCCCATAAGTCTCCGGTCTTCTGTCCCTGAAAAACTGCCACACATTTCTTACTTCTTCAATCATATCCAAATCAAATTCTGAAATCAACAGTTCATCTTTGTCTTCACTGGCCTGTGCAAAAATTTGTCCTCTCGGATCAACAAAATAACTGTTGCCATAAAATTTGCCAACGTTCCAGGGTTTTTCTGTACCAACACGATTGATGCAACCCATGAAATATCCATTGGCAGCAGCATGTGCTGGTTGTTCAAGCTTCCATAAATATTGTGAAAGGCCAGCCACAGTTGCTGAAGGATTATAAACTATCTCTGCTCCATTCAATCCAAGGCATCTTGCACCATCAGGAAAATGACGATCGTAACAGATGTACACACCAATCTTTGCATATTTAGTTTGGAAAACAGGATAACCAAGATTGCCGGGTTTGAAGAAAAATTTTTCCCAAAAACCACTTGTATGCGGAATATGATTTTTCCTGTATTTACCAAGATAAGTTCCATCAGCATCAATGACGGCAGCGGTATTATATAAAACACCCGCTTGTTCTTTTTCATAGACCGGAACAATAATTACCATTTGATACTTCTTAGCATACTCCGCCAAACGATCTGTTGTTGGACCAGGCACCGTCTCAGCAGACGCATACCATTTTTTATCCTGGCCTGGACAGAAATAAGGTGTATTAAAAATTTCCTGCAGGCAAAGTATCTGCACACCTTTTTTTCCTGCTTCTTCAATCAACGGAATATGTTTCAACACCATTGCCTCTTTTATTTCTTCAATGGTTCCTTCACCTTCTGTTTTTGGCAAAGACATTTGTATTAATCCAGATTTGATGATGCGTGGCATAGTTTGATTTTTAATTAGTCCGGAAGACTGAAAGTCAGAAAGACCGAGAGACGGGCCTCGTTAAATAAAATAATTTTATTGGTATAGGGAAAAATCTTTCGGACTTCCCGTCGTTCCAACTTCCTGACTATATCTTTCCTTCTACTTTATTTCGCTTTATAAATTTACCATATCCTTTTTGCAATAAACAATTTCCATTTTCAATAGCTACCACTCCTCTCAGCAAAACTGTTTTTACTTTTCCTGTCACTTCCCATCCCTCATAGCTACTGTAATCCACATTCATGTGATGTGATTTTGCCGACAGTGTATGTTTTTCATTTGGATCAAAGATGACAATGTCTGCATCGCTGCCAACGGCAATCGTTCCTTTCTTTGGAAACATGCCGAATATTTTTGCAGGATTAGTACAGGCAACTTCCACATATTTGTTTAATGTGATTTTATTTTTTGCTACTCCTTCGCTGAATAAAAGTTCCATCCTGTTTTCAATGGCAGGATG